>NZ_AFAL01000527.1 GCF_000193225.1 Verminephrobacter aporrectodeae subsp. tuberculatae At4
TCCGGCGCCTGCCCCACGAGGGACAAGGGCATCTGCACTGCGGCGCCGGGCGCGGTGATGACGCCGTCGGCCTTCCAGCGTCATCTTGCCGCCGTAAGGCGCGCGGATCAGGTTGACCCAGGTGCCGGTGCTGTCCTTGGCCCAGTAGCCGTTGACGTCCAGCGCGCGGGTCGATGCTGCCGCCGCCTGCGCGCTGTCCTGGACGCCGTTGCCGTTGCTGGTCACGGCGCGGCCCAGCGTCAGCGTGACGGTCTTGTCCGCTGCGCTGAGCACGGCGCTGTTTACGCGAATCGCCGTGCCTGCGGTGCTCCTGACCGTAAAGCCTGCGCTGTCCGCGAGCGCTGCCCCGTCCAGGCCATTGGCTTCGGTGTAGTGGCCCACCAGTTGGTCGCCGGTGACCGTGGTGCTGTCGAACACCGGGTTGCAGTCGGAGAGGCCGAAACGCGGCTCCCATGGCCCTTGGTCGAAATCGAAATGCACCCGGGTCGTTCGGGAATCCGCGGACAGAAGGCATCCATCGCCCCCGCAAGAGTACGGCTCGGCCCAAATGGTGACGGAAGCAACAGCAGCCACGGTGTTTCTCCTTCAGGTCAAAACCAGAGGCCGCCCGTCGCTATCCGGCGCCTGCTCCACGAGGGACAAGGGCATTTGCGCTGCGGCTCCGGGGGCGATGATGAGGCCATTGACCCGGCTGTCGGCGTCGAATTGTCACGCGATCGGTGATCTCGAAGTCCCGCCGCAGCCGCCCGCCTTCGCTGGCCACCTTGCCGCCGGAAGGCGCGCGGATCAGCTTGACCCGGATGCCGGTGCTGTCCCTGGCCCAGTAGCCGTTGACGCCCAGCGCCGGGTCCGGGGATACGGGCTGAACGCGGCAGGCTGACTGAGGTGCTGGTGCGTGGCTGTTGGGCAGCGGTGCAATGCGCACCTGCTGCGCGCGCTGACCTTCTTGGCCCAGCGCATCGAGGCTGCGAACGCGCGCAGGGAATCACTGCGGTGCAGCCACGATGAGAAATCACAAAGAAATCACAAGAGCCCCTGGCGATCCGCTTCATACCAAACGAAGGGAGATTTCTCCTTCAAATAGACGGCAGGCAGAGAATGCTCAAGATAGTCCTGATACCGGCGCGTGCGCAGATCACGGCACAGCGGATCGTCCAGACCAAGTCGTTTGATGGTTTCCTTCACACGGCGCATCTGCGGGGCGTCCAGATTCGGGTTCGGGTAGATATGCCCGGTAGAAAGCTCCAGGAAAAACAGATCCGGTGCCATGGAGAAAGGGTCGAGCACGTCGCTGTATTCGCGCTTGCGGCTGTTCATGTGCGAACACGCCAGCCTATAGTTGCTCCACTCATAAGCCAGCCCGGCATGGGTCGATTTGGCGATGAAGTGATCGACGCTCCCCCCGCCCATCACGCGCTCGAAAAAGACGCCAAGGTATGCACACACCCCGCCGTAGGCTTTGTGCAGATCGGCCAGACAGTCGCGCCAATAGGGCGTGATGTCCGCTTTTGGCGGCAAGGGTTGATTTGGCGAAAAACCCTTTTTGGCGAGATGCGCCAAACCTTTGCGACGGACTATTGCGTCGAATGCAGGCGGTTCGGGCTGAGCCGCCACGGGAATCATGGCAACCATCCCTGCTTTTCGCCAATATGGCGCCAGCGAATCCAGAATGGATCGGTGTCTCCCAGCAGCTTGCGCAGCTGCGTGTCCAGTGCTTTGGCACGGGTGGGGTCAGGCACTCTTCCCGAAAGTATCTCCGCCGCTTGTTGCAACGCTTCTTCTGATTCCAGGGACCGTGCGCTGCCAAGATCAAAAGCCTCGCTCGTCAGCCAGCGGGAAACTTCGCCCAGGCGCTCAAAGGGGCGTTTCTTGAGCTCGACGATGGGGTGGCTTGTTCCATCGGTGCGGACCAAGTCGAAGTCGAACCAAGCGTCCCGTGCATCGTCAAAGTGGGGTTCGGCAGATGTCATGATCAACGGCGAATGCGTGACGGCAAGGACCTGCACCTGTGCAGCCCAACGCAAGGACTCGACCACATTCAACAGCGCCGGGATGATGCGGCGTTGCCATTTCGGATGCAGGTGAGATTCCACTTCGTCAATCAGGAATACTATTTGCTTGGTGGGAACTTCGGTCAGCAGCTTGGCCGCCTGCTGGTGTTCCTCCCAGCACCACACCAAGAAATAGGCCAGGGCGATAATGCGGCGCATGCCCGAAGAGGCATGCACCATGGGCACATCGACCCCATAGGGCAGAGGGATGGTCGGCATGTCGCGCACATCATCCAGGCTGATCCGGGTGAGCGCACCGGGGGTGAGCTTTTCTTCAGGAGAAGGAGAAAGAGCGTCCAACACGGCGCGCAAATGCTTGAAAGTGGCGCCATTCTCCTTTTGCCAACTCGCCCAGTCGCGTATCAGCCCATTGCACAGCCAATTGCCCTCGACGCCCGGCAAACCATCCCAGACCTCGGAGGGGCTGAATACATAGGCAGGGGGGCGATTCTGGATATTATCTACGCCGCCTTGGCTGCGCCAATAATTGCGGGCGGGATCCCACACGGCAAAGCCACCGTCAGCCATTGCGTAAAGCACCAGGCCAGGGTTGGCCGGCCGACCCGACCGACCCGTCCATGCCTGATCGGGCCGCGCATAGTGACTGGCGTATTTGACCGGCTTGGATTTTCCCGTGAAGGAAAAATCAATTTTGGCCGCTCCCTCGGTGCGGGGCAGCGCTTTCTTTCCCGTGGTGAGTTTGGGATTGACCTCGGCGGGCCATTTCCGCGTCATGGACCACCACGCAATATCCAGCAAGAAGCTCTTGCCCAGGCCATTGTCGCCCGTGATCAAATTCATCCGTTTGCCGAATTGGATTTCGGCGTCAACGGGGCCAACGTTTTCCAACCGGAGGTGTTTGAGCATGGCCAAGCTCCTTTTTCCTGCAAGAGCCGCGGGCTTTTTCGCCAAGCTCGAAAGATGATCATCGATGCAGTCGTCTGACTGAGCGCCGTACTGTAGCCCATTTCATCAGGCACAAGCCTGGCACCCGAAGCGCGAGAGATTTAGCGCCGCATGCCGGCAAACGCCGCGAACTCCCAGCGGCGCATGGCCAGCAGCAGGGTATGGCCTTCGCGGTCCTGTTCGGGCAGTTTCTGGTCGGCCAGGTGCTGCTGCGCAAAGTCCTGCGCCACGCGCTGCATGCGTTCCATGAAGGCCGGGGCCCGGCCGTGGCTGATGCTGCCGTGCACCAGCAGCACCCCTTCGCCCGGGCCGTCGAAGCCGCCGGCAAAGTAGTCGAGCAGCGCGTGCTCGCGAAAGTAGTTCATCACCGGCCCGTGGGGGCGCCAGCGGAAGGTCTTGGCCAGTTTCAGGCGGTAGCGGTTCAGGGGCCGCAGCGCGATGATGCCGATGCGGTCGAGCTGCGCGAGGTATTTCACGCCCTCGGCCTCGGTCAGGCGGTAGTCCGTGGTGATCTGCTCCAGCGTCCACTGGCTGAGCACGCAGATCGCCATGAGCAGCAGTTTCTTGTCGCCCACCACGGCCCTTTCCTGCTCCTGGCTCAGTTCCTTGAGCAGCGGCTGGCTCTCGGCCACGCGGCGCGCCAGATCGGAAAAGTCCAGCGCCAGCGCGTGGCAGATTGCGTCGACGCGCGAGAGCGGCATGTCGCCCTTGGCGAGCATGCGTTTGACGCTGGATTCGGCCATTCCCAGGGCCTGCGCCAGGTCGGCGTAGGTCATTTGCGCGCTCTTGAGTTCCTTTTTGAGTGCGGCAACGAGGTCGGCGGTGCTGCTCATGGGTATCGATTATCGGTACCCGGGGTGGCTTGCTGCGCCGTTTGCGCGACTTTTCGCCGTGCCGAAGGGGCTGTGCCGGGCACACTGCGTGGCGTCGAGCAACTCCCTGATGCGAGCGCAGAATGACCTTCCCCGCCTTCCCCCTGCCCCGAATCCACCCGGCCCTGTCGCGCGCCGAAGCCGGCCTGCTGTTGGGCCTGGTTGCGCTGCTGGCGCTGGCGCTGTTCGGGCCCGCGCTGCCTGCGAGCGCGCACCAGCATGACTTTGCCGACCAGCGCACGCTCTGGGGAATTCCCTGCGCGCTGGACGTGCTGAGCAATCTGCCGTTTGCCATCGCCGGCTTGTGCGGTTTGGTGGCGTTGCGCCGCGGG
>NZ_AFAL01000526.1 GCF_000193225.1 Verminephrobacter aporrectodeae subsp. tuberculatae At4
GGACCTCAGCGGCAAGGGCCTGGGCCTGCGCAGCAACCGCTATTCGATGCTGGTGCGCGACGGCAAGGTGCTGGAGCTCAACGTGGAAGCCGCTGGCAAGTTTGAGGTCAGCGACGCGGACACGCTGCTGGCCCAACTCAGGGGCTGACGGAATTCATTCCCTACCGGCAGGCGCAAGACGCCAGGAAAGACTTCAGGAAATATCGGCCCTGAGGTAATGCGCACCCGCAATCGGGTTGTGGTAGTAGGGCGGGATCTCTGCAAAGCCCAGGTCGGTGTACAGCGCGCGCGCCGACTCCATATCGTCCAGCGTGTCGATCAATACGCAGGCGTAGCCCGCCTGCCGGGCCCGGTCCAGCATGGCCTGCGCCAGTTCACGCCCCAGACCGAAGCCACGAAACGCCTTGCGCACGTACAGGCGTTTCATTTCGCTGGCGTTCGGGTAGTCGCAGTTGTCCAGCGGCCGCAGCGCGCAGCAGCCCGCGAGCGCGCCCTCCACTTCGGCCAGCAGCAACGCGCCGCGCGGCTCAATGTACTCGCCGGGCAAGTGCGCGAGTTCGCGCTCGAAATCCTGAAAGCCCAGGTCCACACCCAGGCTGTCGGCGTATTCCCGGAAAATGTCGCGCACCATTTCCATCTCGGCAGGCGAGCCGGGGGAGCGCAGGGTGATGCAGGGCTTGTCCAAAACGCAGGGGGTAGAAACGACGCAGGCGGCAGTGTAGCGAGTTCGGTCAAAACCCTGTTACCGCAAGGGATGACACCCACCACGAGAGCGCGCCACTGAGGGCCAGCAACAGCAGCGCCGCAAGCCGGCTGACGGCGTCGTCGCGCGCCGGCTGCGCGGGCGTGCCGAGCAACTTGTCTCCATCGAACATGGGTTTGACCAATTGTTGCCCGCGCACCCGCACGTAGAACACGATGGCCAGCACGTGCAGGGCCACCAGCCCGAGCAGCAGGTACTGGCCGATGTCCTTGTGGTAGCGCGTTGCCTGGTCGACCAGCGCGTTCGGGACGAAGCGCGTGAGGGAGCCCGAGAAGGCGATCTCGTCATCGCTGAACAAGCCGCTTGCGACCTGCGCCAGCAGCACCGCCAGCAAGGCAAAGACCGACAGGGCGCCCAGCGGACTGTGGCCGATTCCGTCCTCGGGGTGGGGTTTGCCGCGCAGGTAGCGCAGCAAGCGCGCCGGCGAATACAGGAAGGCCGTGAAGCGCGACCAGCGCCCGCCGACCAAGCCCCAGACGATGCGAAACACCAGCAGGGCCAGCACCGCATGCCCGATGCGCAGGTGCCATACCATGGCGTTGCCGCCCAGCTTGGCCGTGATGACCAGTGCCACGACGCCGGCAACCAGTGCCCAGTGAAAGATGCGGGTCGGAAGATCCCAGATGCGTACAGTGTGCTGCGCCATGGTGCTACAAGGGCGAATGTGCCCGCATTATGCAAGAGACGGGCCCGGAAAAATCGGCCCGCAGCGCAACCACCATCAAATCGCTACACTCCCCCGGCGCGCAAAAGTGTATAAAAAGCGTGCATTCCTGTCCTGTCCATCCCCCACGCAAAAGGAAGTCCCCATGAAAGCATCTATTGCTCTGACCCTGGCTGCCACGACCCTGGTCCTCAGCGCCCCGGCTTCTGCCCAGTTCGCCAAAACCGAGGACGCGATCAAATACCGCCAGGGCGCGCTCTTCGTGATGGGCCAGCATTTCGGTCGCATCGGGGCGATGGTCAACGGACGCATGCCCTTCGACGCCAAGGAGGCGCAAGACAGCGCCGACGTGGTGGCGTATATGGCCAAGCTTCCATGGGTCGCCTTCGGTCCGGGCACCAACAAGGGCGCCCCCACCAAGGCCCGGCCAGGCGTCTGGACCGAGCAGGCCAAGTTCAGGGAACACGCCGAAAAGCTCGGACCCGAAACCGTCAAACTCGCCGCCGCCGCGAAAACGGGTGATCTGGACACCCTCAAGGCCGCGTTTGGCGCCACGGCAGACAGTTGCAAGTCATGCCACGACAGCTTCCTCGCCAAGTAAGGGGGGGCCGCGCACGCCCCGGCGCCGAGCAACTGCTCGACCTGCACCACCGGGCGCACGCGGCCTGCTCGGTCAAGAGCTAGCAGGAAGGCCATGTGGCGCACCCCTTCGTCAAAGACTGCGCTTGCATCCGGCTTTGTCATCCTGTGCTGGGCTTATTCGCCGATCGGCATCCGCATCGGTTTGCAGAGCTATGAGCCAGGGCACCTCGCGCTCCTGCGCTTTCTCATTGCTTCGGTCTTCATGGGCCTGGTTGCCGGAGTGCAGCGCATCGCGCTGCCTCGAATCAGGGACCTGCCCTTGCTCGTGGCGCTTGGCTTCTTCGCCGTTGCCTTGCACCATGTGGCGCTGAACCACGGCCAGCGGAGCGTCAGCGCGGGGGCGGCGAGTGTGCTGGCCCAGTCCACCCCCCTCTTCAGTGCGCTCATCGCCCGCTGCTTTCTGAACGAAAAAATCACGCTGTGGCGCTGGGGCTGCGTCGCCTTGGGCTTGGTGGGTGCCGTGACCGTCATCGCCGGTGACCGGGTGTTCGGGGGGTTCCAAGCCCGGGGACTTCTGGTTTTGCTGGCGGCCTTCGCATGGAGCGTCTATTTCGTTCTCCAGAAGAGACATGCGGGACGCTACAGTGCCTTGACCATGGTCTGCTACACCGTCTGGTCGGGTACCGCGCTGCTTTGCATTTATCTGCCGGGGCTGGCCGGCGAGGTGGCCCGGGCCCCGATGCGTGTGAATGCGGCCGTCCTGCTGCTCGGTGTCTTTCCCAGCGCCCTCGCCTATCTGGCCTGGGCCTACGTTCTGTCGCGGATCGACGTCAGCCGGGCGTCGATGGCGCTGTACCTGGTCCCGCCGACGGCCATGCTCATGGCCTCGATGGTCCTGGGCGAGAAGACTTCGCCGATGGTGCTGCTCGGCGCTGCGATCGTCATTGCCAGTGTCGTGGCCCTGAACTTTGAGCGGCGCGGCGAACCGTTGCCGTCGCGCAAACCCTGAAGATCAGACCGCCTTGGCCCGCCGCCCGGAACGCCAGGCACCAAGGATCGCGATCAGGCCGGGGACGAGGAGGAGGACCCAGATGATCTTGTCCAGGTTCTCCCGGACCCAGGCAAGCCTGCCGAAAAAGTAGCCCGCAGTGCACAGGCCCAGCACCCAGAGCAGGGCACCGCAGACGTTGAACAGGCTGAAGCGGGCCCGACCCATCTGCGCCACACCGGCGACAAAAGGTGCAAAGGTGCGAACAAAGGGCATGAAGCGCGCAACGACGATGGTCACGCCGCCGTAGCGCGCGTAGAACCCGTGCGCCTGCTCGAACGCACGGCGGTTGAACCAGCGCGAATCCTCCCACCGGAACACCTTGGGCCCCAGGAAGCGGCCGATCGTGTAATTGCACTGATCGCCCAAAATGGCCGCGAGCAGCAGCACCGTGCAGGCCAGCGGAAAATGCAGCATGCCCGCGCCGCACAGCGCGCCGACGACGAAGAGCAACGAATCGCCCGGCAAGAAGGGCATGAGCAGCACACCGGTTTCCACAAAGACGATCAGGAACAGCAGCGCGTACACCCAGGCACCGTAGGTCTGCACAAAGGTTTCGAGGTAGCGGTCGACGTGCAGGATGAAGTCGAGCAGAAAAGCGGCAAGTTCCATGAACAGGCCGGCGCGCAGCCGGGCGTTGAAAGAGCAGCGCGCATTATCCCCATCGCCCGCTCGCCACCCTCCCCTGCACCGCCTGCACCCTAGAATCCGCGGGGTGAACGACGACACCCTCCCCTGCCTCGTGGCGGCGCAACCCGCCGCTTCCCCCACTACCGCCACTGCCCGCCGCCCCATCCGCGACCTGCCCGACGAGCTCATCAGCCAGATCGCCGCCGGCGAGGTGGTCGAGCGCCCGGCGTCGGTGATACGCGAACTGGTGGACAACGCGCTGGACGCGGGGGCCACGCAGATCAGCGTGCGCCTGTCGGCCGGCGGGGTGCGGCTGATCACGGTGGAAGACGATGGCAGCGGCATTCCGCAAGATGAGCTGCACGTGGCGCTGCGCCGCCACGCCACGAGCAAGATCACGAACCTGAACGAGCTCGAGACGGTGGCCACCATGGGCTTTCGCGGCGAGGCCCTGGCGGCCATTGCCGCGGTGTCGGACATGGCGCTGCTCTCGCGCCCGGCGGCGCAGGAGAATGCCTATGCACTCGACGCGCGCAGCGGCGTGCTGCGCCCTGTGGCCCGCAGTCCGGGAACCACGGTGGAGGTCAAGGAACTGTTCTTCTCCACCCCCGCGCGCCGCAAATTCCTCAAAACCGACGCGACCGAGTTGGCGCACTGCATCGAGTCGGTGCGCCGCCACGCGCTGGCGCGGCCCGACGTGGGCTTTGCCGTCTGGCACGAGGGCCGGCTCGTGGAGCAATGGCGCGCCACCTTCGTTCCCGGCCAGGGCGATTCCCGCGACGCGCTGGCGCGCCGCCTGTCCGACGTGCTGGGCGCAGATTTCGTGGCGCAGTCCGTGGCGCTGCAGCACCGCGCGGGCCCGGTCACCGTAACCGGTCGCGCCGGCCTGCCCGACACCGCGCGCGCACGCGCCGACCACCAGTACTGCTACGTGAACGGCCGCTTCGTGCGCGACAAGGTGCTCAGCCACGCGGCACGCAGCGCCTACGAGGACCTGCTGCACGGCCACAAGCAGCCCGTGTACGCGCTGTACGTGGAGATCGACCCGGCCCGCGTGGACGTGAACGTGCACCCCACCAAGATCGAGGTGCGCTTTCGGGACAGCCGCGAAGTGCACCAGGCCGTGCGCCACGCGCTGGAAAACGCGCTGGCCGTGCCGCGCGCCGCGGCACTGGGCGCGGCGGACACCCCGGCAGCAACGCAGCCAGGCGGCGCCGGGAATGTCCAGCCCCGGCGGCCCCCGGTGCAGCCGTGGCAATCGTGGCAAGCACAGACCGCCATTCCATTGGAAGAACGCGGCCACCTGGTGGCGGATATGCAGGCCCTGTGGGGGTCCGGGAAAGATCCCGTGCGCGCTGCGCCGCGCACCTTCGACCCGGCGCCACAGCCCGCACCGGACGCCGCCACGCCCCCCGGGATCCGGGCGACCGCTCCCCCGCCCCCGGCGATCGACCCGGCAGAGCATGC
>NZ_AFAL01000525.1 GCF_000193225.1 Verminephrobacter aporrectodeae subsp. tuberculatae At4
TTTTTTGTCCCTGGCTATTCGTCAGCACGGTTTGTCTGGGTGTGCGGGTATCCAGGCAGGCTGGCCGCTGGCAAATGGTGGGGGGAGTACGCCGGACTGGATTTGAGGGATATTTTTCATGGTTTATCTAGTCCAATCCATCTCAACCTTCTTTCCATCAGGCATGATCATCCAACCACGCTCAATGACTTCTCCATTCTCTCTTTGTGGCTCCCTGAAATCCCCGCCTGGCATTACATAACGATAAGTTCGTCCGCCTATGGCGTTGTACCACTCTTCCACATCCCATCCAACCAACACACCATGATCCGCCAGGCGGATCTTGAGACGCAACAACGAACTACCATTTTTACGGATAAAGTCCAAGACATCATCGGGAATCCGCGAGGCAACTTGGACGGTGTAGTCTCCAAGGATGGTTCCACCTTCAAAGCCATGGAAAATATTAGGCACTCCATAACTGTTTTCCCGGGGTTCCGCATCCTCCGTTCTCCATGTCACATGCAATGTTCTGGGAATGGACATGGCGTCAGTAAAAGTGGAATGGCGATCACCTCCTTCGCCGAGAGATAATTTGGCATTCCATACTACGCCATTTTGATTAAGCATTGTTACATTTTTCTTATCTTCGCCGACTACACTAATATACAATACTCCTCCATGGATTTCCCGATATTTATAGATCAGCATTTTGTCTTCGGGGGTCAAATTGATCACTTTTTCTGGAGGAGCTTTGGGCTTCAAAAGGATGTACGCGCCACCTATCAGGAAGAACCCCGACAACATCATTGACAGCAGTTGGCGCTGGTGACTCGAGGATACTAGCGTGGCGAGTTTGCTCAAAAAATTGGTATTTTTCATACCTATTTAATCCTCAAATTTCCGAGATCATAACCATTTTTCAACAACCAATCCCGGTAATTTCTCATATTCACCGTGCCCGTTTCATTGCTTGTATATATACTTTTCTTCCGTCATCATGGCGGAATCCGGGCCGACGGGTGAATTATATGTGATACGAGGCACTAGATTACGTGGTGTATAATTTATAAAGCCGTGTTTTTTGATTTCATCGTGGGTCAACCCTGTATTGCGCATCTCAAGCTGTTTCACCATTTGGCCATTAGTATAGCGCACATCCCGATCTTCAAGATTACCGGTGGCTTCGCCATTGTTTATATTTTCACTCTTGTCGTGCAATACGGGGTTGGGTGACACCTTGATCGGCTTCTTGCTCATTTCGACTCCGGCGCTTCTGGCCTGCTCTACCATCCACGCCAGTGCAACGCTGGACAAGGAATCGTCCTTATAACCGCCACCAATATTCGCGTGTGAACCAATAAATCCACGTTCCATGCGGGTTTTATCCTTGGGGATTTCAGTGCCCATGATGGATTCCAATGGAAATGCACCCAATGCGCTCTCTTCAGTCGATTTTGGCCGATCTCCAGGCAAGATATTATCACGATGCTCATTCAGGGCCACTGCGTGAGCGACATAGGAAAACTGAACGGGTATGGCTAATTTATATTTGTACAACGAGTGATTGGTGCTCAACACCGTATCCCACAAACCCATAAAACGGAAGTTGACCTTTCTGCAGACTTGCTCTTTCGTCTTTTTGTCTTTATAACTATACAAACCCTTCGAATCCGTTTTTGCCGCAATTCTGTTGGAAAAATCACGTGCCTGCGCAGCGCCCCTACTAAATCCAATGATATCTACTTGCATGGTCTCATCTTCTTTCGTATTCTTGGCTTCTGCATTGAAATACTCAATCATGCGTTCAATACGATCTGGCCCTGTGCAATTCAAACCCTTGTCTTGATCGGCAGCAGAAATAAGGGAAGAAACATAATCAAGAAGATCATAAGAAGGGTTAGGATTACTATCAGAAGGATCAGGAGGAGTATCAAAAGGATCAGGAATGGCAGGCGGAAAACATCTCCTTGGCTTAATTGGGCGCGAAGGATCGCTCACATCAACCGTTCCAACTCCACTGATATAGCGAATTCCCCCATTTGATTTTTCGTAGTATTCTTGAAAAGAAACAACATTTGTCACGCCATTTCCTGAATTCAGATCAGCCGCATTCGTACTATTCCCCGTCCCATCAAACGCAAACAGCACCAACCCATCTGGATCAATGTATTTAAGCGGGTTGTAGCGCACATAGCTATAGGGATTGGGTCCATCGGGCGTGCCCAGGGGATCGGGGGTCAGGTATTGACCGCGTTCGGGGTCGTAGTAGCGCTGGCCGTTGTAGTACAGCCCGGTTTCGCTGTCGGCGTATTGGCCTGGCAGGCGCAGGTTGAGCGTGAAGTCCGTTTGCGCGGCTTGTGCATCCAGCCGCACTGTGCGGATGCTTGCTTGCCCAAAGGGCGCGTAGCTGGCCTGCCATACCAGCTGCCCTTGTGCGGCGGTGGCCGCTTCAATGGCCCCGAGGTGGTTGGCGTGCAGCCAGACGATTTTTTCTGCTTGATCAAACCAGCTTTGCACAATGATTTTCAGATCGGCCAGCACGCTGCGGGGGGCGTCGGCCAGTGGGCGGCCTGCGGGGGTGTCGATGACTGCAATGGGTCTGTTTGCCAAGTAGATGTATTGGCGCGTGATCCGACCCTGTGCGTCGAGTTCGGCGCTGAGTTGGTGGTCCTCGTACAGGTAGGCTGTG
>NZ_AFAL01000524.1 GCF_000193225.1 Verminephrobacter aporrectodeae subsp. tuberculatae At4
TGCTTCGCGCAGGCGCAGGGCACGGCCTACGTGTCCAGCGAGAAGGACGACGCGCTGACGCTGATCGACCTGGGAACGCTCAGCGTGAAGGGAACGATCCCGACCTGCAAGCGCGCGCGCCATATCCAGCTGACGCCGCAGCGCCTGCTGATGGTGGCCTGCAGTTCCTCGAACGAGGCCGACCTGATCGACCCCGCGAGCGGCAAGTCGGTGCGGCGCATTCCGCTCGGCGACGAGCCCGAGGCCTTCGACCTGTCGCCCGACGGCAAGACCATTTACGTCTCCAACGAAGACGCGGGCGAGGCGAGCTTCATCGACGCGGCCAGCGGCAAGCAGCTGCGCTCAGTGAAGGTCGGTGAGGAGCCGGAAGGCGTGAAGGTCAGCGCCGACGGCAAGACCCTCTACGTCACGTCCGAAGTCGCGAGCCTGGTGCACGTGATCGACACCGCGAGCGGCAAGCTGCTCAAGAACATCCGCGTCGGCAAGCGGCCGCGGCGCATGGCGATCACGCCCGACGGCAAGGAGCTATGGGTCACGAACGAGCTGAGCGCGAACGTGAGCATCGTCTCGACCGCCACGCACGAGGTGATCGGCAACCTGAAGTTCGAGGTCAAGGGCGCGCGCGCCGCGGACATCACGCCGGTGGGCATCACGTTCACGAAGGACGGCCAGCGCGCCTTCGTCGGACTTGGGCGGGCGAACCACGTGGCCTTCGTCGACGTGCCCGGCCGCAAGGTCAGCGCCCTGGTGCTGGTCGGCAAGCGCGCGTGGAACGTCACGCTCGACCAGGCGCAGGCGCGGCTCTACGTGGTCAATGGACTGAGCGACGACGTGACCGTCGTTGACGTGGCCGGCGCCAAGGCCATCAAGAGCATTCCCGTGGGCCGCGTGCCCTACGGGCTGGTGATCGTGGAATGACGCCGATGCGCACAGCACGTTTCCTCCCCCGATCCGCCGGCGCGCTGCCGGCGTGGCTCCATACCGCGCTCTGCGCCCTCTGCGCGCTGAGCACCCTGGGCGCTGCGGCGGCGGTGAGCGCGGCGCAGCTCCGGGCCACCCTGATCACGCCCGAGGACGATCGCCGCATGGAGCGCAGGCGCGTCGAGCGCGCCTACCTGGGGCACCCCGGCGGCCCGCTCGCCGACGGCCTGCGCGTGGCGCTCGACGAGGCGCAATTCGAGCTCGAAGCGGCGGGCTCGCAGGTGCTTCTGGCCAGCGCTTCGGCGGGCTCGATCGAGGCCGCGCGCGCGGCGGCGGTGGCGGCCGAGAAGAACGGCGCAGCCGTGCTGCTGACCGACCTGCCCGCCGAGTGGACGCTCGCGGTGGCCGACGCAGTGAAACTGCCGGTGCTCAACCTGAGCGAACCCTCCGACCGCCTGCGCCAGCAGGACTGCCGGGCGCGTCTGTTTCACCTCATCCCCAGCGAGCGCATGCGCAGCGACGCGCTCGCGCAGCTGCTGGTAGCGCGCAAGTGGAACAAGCTGCTCCTGCTGGTCGGCGCGAACGCGCAGGACGCGGCGCGCGCGGCGACGGCGCAGGCGTCGATCCGGCGCCATGGGCTGCAACTCGTGGCAAGCAAGCCGTTCAAGCTGTCGGCCGACCCGCGCGAACGCGATCTGGCGAACCCGCTGCTGTTGACGGCAGGCAGCAGCTACGACGCCGTGTGGGTGATCGACAGCGACGGCGAATTCGCGCGCACGCTGCCCTACCGCACCGTGCTGCCGCGCCCCGTGGTCGGCGACGCTGGCCTGCTCGCGCTCGCCTGGCACGCGCAGTTCGAGCGCTACGGCGCGCCGCAGGTCGCGCGCCGCTTCGCCAAGGCAGCCAAGCGCCCGATGCAGGCGCAGGACTGGGCCTCCTGGATGGCCGGCAAGGCGCTCGCGGCCACGGCCGTGGCGGCGCCCAAGGGAACGCCCGCGGTCTGGGCGCAGACGCTGGCGCAGGTCACGCTCGACGGCTCCAAGGGCGTGGGCCTGGGTTTCCGGCCCTGGGACGGCCAGCTGCGCCAGACCATGCTGCTCAGCGACGGGCAGGGCGTGATCGCGCAGGCACCGCTCGAGGGCGTTCTGCATCCGGGCAATGCGCTGGACACGCTGGGCGCAGACGCACCGGAGACACTGTGTCCGGCGCGCCGCTGAGACGGCACGGCGCGGCGCACGCGCTGCAGGCGCTGCGCGCCATCGTGCTGCGCGAGACACTCAAGTTCGTGCAGCAGACCGGCCGCCTGGTATCCGCGCTGGTGCGCCCCTTGCTGTGGCTGGCCGTGTTCGCCGCGGGGTTTCGCAACGTCTTTGG
>NZ_AFAL01000523.1 GCF_000193225.1 Verminephrobacter aporrectodeae subsp. tuberculatae At4
AGTTGTTCGTCACCACTTGTTTTGTGAGATTGGCCGCGTCATTGCCTGCTGCGTCCTGGAGCACGTTGTCGCCGGCAGGTTTGGTGTAGCTGACGTTCACCGCCTCGCCGCGGTCCACGTCACGGTCCAGGTGCAGGGTGACGGTCTTGGTCGTGGCGTCCACCACAACGCTGTCGACGCCTATGGCGACGCCACTGCTGCTGCTCACCGCAAAGGCCGCGGCGCCCGGCGCATGGGTTTGGTCCAGGCTGCCCGCGTCGGTGTAGGTCAGCACCAGATCGCGCCCGCTGACCGTGGCGGCGTCGAACACCGGGGCCGTGCGGTCCAAGGCCTGATTGATCACAGCCCGGTCCTGGAAGCCATCTACTTGGTTGCCAGCCATATCCCGAAGCATGTCACCGCTCTCGGGTTTGTTGTAGGTCAGCCTGAATGTCTCGCCGCCAGCCACGTTGCGCGGGCGGCTAAGCGTCAGGGTGACGGTCTTGCCCGATACGTCGACGTGCTCGACGCTGATGGCCGGCCCGGTGGCGCTGAACACCTTAAAGGCCGTTTCGGGCGCGGTCTGTTTTTCGGCCAAGCTGCTTGCATCGTTGAAGTTGATCTTCAGCTGGTTGCTGCTGACCATGGTGGCGCTTTCGAACGTCGGGGGGATGTTGTCCGGGGTCGGGTTGCTCACGGTCTGGTCGGTGAAGCCCTGTGCGGCGTGGCCAGCGGCGTCCTGTATCACGTTGTTGCCGGAATCGGGCTTGTTGTAGCTGAGCCTGAGCATCTCGCCGCCGAGCACGAGGCGGCTAAGCGTCAGGGTGACCTTCTTGTCCAATACGGTGACGTGCTGGACGCGGATGTCCGCATTGCCGGCGCTGCGCACCGAAAAGGCCGATGCGGGCGCGGTGTGGTCTGCGCTCAGCTTGTCGTCCGCATCGGTGTAGATCAACTCCAACTGGCTGTTGATGACTGTGACGCTGTGGAGCACCGGTGTGGGGTCCGGCGTGGGGCTCGGTGTGTTGTTGGTCACCGCCATGTTCGTGAAGCTGGTGAGATCGCCCGCGCGGCTTCTCAGGTTTTCGGTGAGGGTGCCGGGGGCGCTGAAGGGCGTTGGTTTGGCGTAGCTGACTTGCACCACCTGTCCGTAGGGCACCGGAATGCTCAGCATCAGCCTGATGGTTTTTTCATCCAGGCCCACACCCTGAATTTCCCAAGCGCGGCCGCCGACGTGCACCGTAAAAACCGTGTTGGGCGGCATCCTCGTGGGTTGCAGCGTCTCGCTGCAGATGATCTTCAATTTGGTGCCTGTCACCTCGGCACTGATCGCCGTGGGCACTGGGATGTCGGACATGGTGTTCCTTCAGATCGTGGGGGCGCTGGCCGGGATTTGGGCGCTTATCCCCCTGTGGACCCAGTGGTTTGCGGTGTTTCAGGCGGGGATGTGTTGTGCAAACGCCAGGCCCGGCATGAGCGCATCATGGGCACGCCATGGGCGGCGAATTGCATCAACCTGCGACAAATTGGCGCCAAGCAACGAGCAGGCCCCGGGAGCAGACTCCCGGGCTCAAGAACAGGCGTTGGGAAATGGCGCGCTCGGGTTCAGGCCCGCAGCGGCGCGCGAAGCCGGAATTTCCTGCCCGAGCGCAGCGCGCGGTGAGCCAGATCAGTCCTGCTGCCTGGCGAGCACATAGCCCACGCCGCGCACCGTGAGGATGCGGCGCGGTTTTTTGGCGTCGGCTTCGATGGCCGCGCGGATGCGGCCCATGTGTACGTCGATGGAGCGGTCAAAGGCTTCGAGCCCGCGGCCGCGCACGGCTTCCATGATTTGCTCGCGTGTGAGCACGCGGCCGGCCCGCTCGGCCAGGGCCACGAGCAGGTCGAACTGGTACGAGGTGAGCTCCACCTGCTGCCCGGCAACCGTTACGCTGCGCGCGTTGCGGTCGATCTCCAGCGTGCCAAAGCGCAGGGCCTGCGCGGCTGGCGTTGCGCCACTGGTGCGCCGGCGCAGGATGGCGCGGATGCGCGCCAGCAGTTCGCGGGGCTCGAAGGGTTTGGGCAGGTAGTCGTCGGCGCCCAATTCCAGGCCGATGACGCGGTCCATGGGGTCGCCCTTGGCCGTGAGCATGAGCACGGGCAGCTGCGCCGCGCTGCCCGGCAGCGCGCGGATGCGGCGGCACAGTTCCAGGCCATCCATGTCGGGCAGCATCAG
>NZ_AFAL01000522.1 GCF_000193225.1 Verminephrobacter aporrectodeae subsp. tuberculatae At4
CGAAACCCGCCGCCAACCCACCGCCATGACCGACCTGCTTTCGATTGCCCCGCGCGACAAGGCCGAAATCCTGGCCCAGGCGCTGCCCTACATCCGCAGCTTCCATGGCAAAACCATGGTCATCAAATACGGCGGCAACGCCATGACCGACCCGGCCCTGCAGGCCGACTTCGCCGAAGACGTGGTGCTGCTCAAGCTGGTCGGAATGAACCCCGTCGTCATTCATGGCGGCGGCCCCCAGATCGAGATCGCGCTCAACCGGTTGGGGAAAAAGGGCGAGTTCATCCAGGGCATGCGCGTGACCGACGACGAGACCATGGAGGTCGTCGAATGGGTGCTCGCCGGCCAGGTGCAGCAGGACATCGTGGGCCTGATCAACCAGGCCGGCGGCAAGGCCGTGGGGCTGACCGGGCGCGACGGCGCCATGATCCGTGCGCGCAAGCTCAGGCTGCGCGACAGCCGGGACCCCCGCATCGAGCACGACGTCGGCCAGGTGGGCGATATCGTCTCCATCGACCCGAGCGTGGTGCGCGCGCTGCAGGACGACGCCTTCATCCCCGTCATCAGCCCCATCGGCTTTGGCGAGGACAACGAGAGCTACAACATCAATGCGGACTTGGTCGCGAGCAAGCTCGCCACCGTGCTGCAGGCCGAAAAACTGCTGCTGCTCACGAATACCCCGGGCGTGCTGGACAAGGCGGGCCAGCTGCTCACGGACCTGAGCGCGCGCCGCATCGACGAGCTGTTCGCCGACGGGACCCTCTCGGGCGGCATGCTGCCCAAGATCGCGGGAGCGCTCGACGCCGCCAAGGCGGGGGTGCACGCGGTGCACATCATCGACGGCCGCGTGCCGCACGCACTGCTGCTCGAGATCCTCACCGACCAAGCCTACGGAACGATGATCCGCAGCCACTGAAACCGCACACGGACACCGACGCCATGAGGCTTTTGCTGGTTGAAGACGACGTGATGCTGGCCAGTGGCATCAAGCTCGGCCTGGGCGCCGCAGGGTACGCCGTGGACTGGGTGGGCAGCGGCGAGCGGGCCGAAGCCGTGCTGCGCAGCGAATCCTTCGACGCGGCGGTCATCGACCTCGGCCTGCCCGCGATGGACGGCCTGGAACTGACCCGCCGCCTGCGGCGCCCGAACATGGCCAGCCCGGACATGCCGGTGTTGATCCTGACGGCGCGCGATGCCCTGCAGGACCGGGTGCGGGGGCTCGATCTGGGGGCCGACGACTACATGCTCAAGCCCTTCGAGCTGCCCGAGCTGCTGGCGCGCCTGCGCGCCCTGCTGCGCCGCTCGCAGGCCGCGACGACCGCGGTGCTGCGCTTTGGCCCGCTCGAACTGGACACCGCGCGCCGCCGCGCGGGAATCCGCAGCGGCGCCGTGCGGCAGGAGATCGAGCTCGGACCGCGCGAGTGGACGGTGCTCGAATACCTGCTCATGCACGACCCCAAGCCCGCGAACAAGGACAAGCTCGTGCGCGCCCTGACCGGCTGGGACCAGGAGATCACGCCGAACGCGGTGGAGGTCTACGTCTCGCGCCTGCGGGGCAAGCTCGAGCCCCACGGGGTGGCACTGCGGTCCATCCGCGGCTTTGGCTACCGGCTGGAGCTTCGGCCCGCCTGACCCGCGCGCGATGAGCTCCGCCCTGCGCACCCGGCTACCGCTGATGCTGGCGTTGCCGCTGTGCCTGCTCATGCTCGTGGGCCTGTGGCTCGACTACCGCGCGGCCGGCGAGGCTGCGGGCCGCTATGACCAGCTGTTGGCGCAGCTGCTGCCCGCGCTCGCCGAATCGGTGCGCGCGCCCGAGCCCCCGGGCCGCGCGCCGCGGCTGCTGCCGACGCCGCCGCTGCAAGACTTCCTGCAGCGCAACGCCGGGGTTTCGGGCTACAGCGTGCGCGACCGCGCGGGCCGCCTGCTGCTGGGTGACGCCTGGGTGCGCGGCGCGCTCCCCGCGACGCAGGCGCCCGAGTTCCACAGCCTGGAATTCCGCGCAACGACTTACCGGGTGGCCATGCAGCGCGCGCGCACGGGCGCGGGGGAACTGGTGCTGGCCCTGGCCGACGGGTCGGACCCGCAGCAGCAATGGGTCCGGCAACTGCTGATGCGGGTGCTGCTGCCGAACCTGGCGCTGCTCATCGCCACCGGGCTGGTGATCCACTGGGCGGTGCGCCAGGCCGTCAAGCCCCTGGTGGGGCTGGCCGCGGCGGTTGCGCGCCGCTCGCCGCAGGACCTGCGCCCCATCGACGAAGCGGCCTCGCCCGACGAGGTGCGCCCGCTGGTGCATTCGCTCAACCGCCTGTTTGCATTGGTTGACGCGCAGGCCGAGGCGCAGCGCCGCTTCGTCGCCGACGCCGCGCACCAGCTGCGCACCCCGCTCGCGGGCCTGCAGGCGCAGGTCGAGGCCTGGGCCATGGCAGCCAGGGCGGCGCCCGCGCAGAAGACGCCCGCAGTTTCCGCGCAACACGCGCTGGGCGCGATCGTTTTGGGCACGCAGCAGATCGAAAAGCTGCGCCACGCAACGCGCCGCACCTCGCAATTGGCGCACCAGCTGCTGACGCTGTCCTGCGCCGACGCGCGCAGCCTGGCCGTCCAACCGCCGCAGCGCGTGGACCTCAAGGACCTGTGCGAATCGGTGCTCGAAACCTTTCTCGACGCGGCCACCGGCAAGGGCCTCGACCTGGGGCTGGAGGCGCAGCCGGTGCAGGCCACGGGCCACGGCGGGCTGCTGCGCGAACTGCTGTCGAACCTGGTGGACAACGCCGTCAAGTACACCCCCGCGGGGGGCGTGGTCACCATCCGCTGCGGCTGGCGCCTGGGGCACGCCGGCGCGCCCCAGGCCTGCGTCGAGGTCGAGGACGACGGGCCCGGCGTTCCCGACGGCGAACACGCACGCGTCCTGCAGCGCTTCTACCGGCTGCCCGGCGCGGGCGGCGAGGGAACGGGCCTGGGGCTGGCGATTG
>NZ_AFAL01000521.1 GCF_000193225.1 Verminephrobacter aporrectodeae subsp. tuberculatae At4
TCACGCTCAGCGACAACCGGCTGGCAGCAGGAGAAACGGCCGAGGTCACGATTGCGTTCAGCGAGAGAGTCACTGGATTTGAGCTCGAAGACCTCGCAGTGGGCAACGGGACGCTGAGCAATCTCAGGGCCAACGCCGACGGAAGGACCTGGACGGCCACGCTGACCCCGACGGCCACGGGCGCGAAAGGAAAAGACTTCTACATCAGGCTCAACGCCGCCACAGCCAACGTGCGCGACCTGGCGGGAAATGCATTGCAGACCAGCGCCAGCAGCGCTGCCTACATCCTGGACCGCACGGCGCCCGAACTGCTCAGTATCACGATCGACGACACCGCGCTGAAAATCGGCGACCAGGCCACTGTCACCATCCGCTTTAGCGAAGCGGTTGATGGTTTTACCAAGGACCACCTGACCGTGCCCAATGGCGCGCTCAGCGCGCTGACCCGCAGTCCCGACGGTCGGATCTGGACCGGCACCCTGACCCCGGCGGCCAATACCACGGTGATCGGCAACACCATTCGCGTGCGCAATCTCGACAACGTCAAGGATGAAGTCAACAACGCCGCCATCGTCGTCAACGGCCTCGCCAGTGCCAACTACGTCGTCGACACCATTGCGCCTGTGCTGCGCAGCGCCAAGGTGAAGGGCAACCAATTGGTGTTTACCTACACCGAAGAGACCGCGCTGGACGCAAACCACAAGGCGCCCACCAGAGCCTTCACGGTGCTCGTGAACGGCGTGGTCAACTCCGTTACCGAAGTCTCCGTGAACGCAACGGCCAAAACGGTCACGCTGATGCTGACCTCTGCCGTGGAGTATGGCCAGACGGTGACCGTTTCCTACGCCCCCACACATCCCGCATGGCCGGTGGTGATAGCGCCACGCTGGACACGGCAGGCAATGCTGCGGGCGGCATGGTGAACCAAAGAGTGGACAGCTTTCCAACTGGCGAATCCACGATGCCGGAGCCTGGACCGGCACCGGCGCCTGGGCCGGCACCGGTGGTTGGAGCGGGACTGACCCCTGGACCGGCACCGGCGCCTGGGCCGGCACCGGTGGTTGGAGCGGGACTGACCCCTGGACCAGCACCGGCACCTGGAACGGGATCGGCGCCTGGAACGGGACTGGCGCCTGGACTAGCCGACACCACGGGACCCACGCTCAGCAGCATTACGCTGGCCAACACCTCCCTGACGCTTGACGAGGCCACCATCGTCACCTTCACCTTTAGCGAAGCGGTCGATGATTTTGATGCCAGGGACATCGACCTGAGCGACGCCAACGGAACGCTGGGTCAACTGAGCAGCACCGACGGTGGAATCACCTGGACGGCGGTCTTTACGCCCACGGCCAACGTCAACGCCGCGAGCAATGTGATCCGCATGGAGATGACGGGGGTGAGCGACGCCGCAGGCAACGCCGGAGTGGGCCAAGCCAGTAGCGATAACTACACGATCGATACCCGGTCCGCACACCCACTCGGAGGGCTGGACAAGAGCAAGGACACTGACCGCGACAACATAGTCGATGTCGTGGAAGACGATGCTCCCGGAATCGCCGGTTCCTTGAACGCGGTTGGTGACGGCAATGGCGATGGCATCGCGGACAGTACGCAATCCGCTGTGACGTCGACCCGTTTCATCCTGAGCCCGACGGCAGAAAGCAACCCCGGAAATGCGCCGTACACCCCGGTGACCCTGGTGGCTTGCAGCAAGGGCGGAAAAATCGACCCCGACAGCAGTGTGCGCATCACCAGCCTGGTTCAGAAGGACTCGCCGCTGAATCTGTCCCAGGAGATGCAAATGCCCATCGGGCTTACCAGCTTCCGGGTGCTGCTGGCCCGAGGCCACAGTGAGACCTTCAGCCTGTATGTGGATCCGACGTTGGGAATCAACGGTTATTGGAGGAAGGACGGCCACGGAGTCTGGGTGAACCTGGCCAGCGATCCCTATGGCGGCAAGATGGAACTGGAGGGCGATCGACTCAGGCTCGACTTCTCGATTGCCGATGGGGGCGAGTACGACGCCGATGGCAAGGCCGACGGCGTCATCACCGCCCCCGGTGGGGTGGCGAAGATGCCGCTGTCCATCGTCGGGCAGGGGTCCGACGTGGGACAGTTTGAGTCTTGGTTCTGACGAACTCGGGCAGCGTGCACGCATGCCGGCCGCTCTGGCCGCATGCGGCAGTGGCGCTGAAGCTGGGCCCGGTGTTCGGCGCCCCCGCAAGCGTTGCGCCGGTAGGCGTTGCCTCTGTCCGACAGGAGGGCAAGCCGGGGGCTGTCGTCAGAGCCAGAACCCGTCGTGTGCCATATCCGATGCCAGCCCCACGATGGACAGCGGCATATACGCTGCGGCGCCAGGGGCGGTGATGACGCCGTCGGCCTTGCCATCCATGTCGAACTGCCCACCATCGGTAATCGAGAAGTCCAGCCGCAGACGCCCGTCTTCGGTTGCCATCTTGCCGCCGTAAGGCTCGCTGGCCAGGTTCGTCCAGGTGTCGGTGTTGTTCTTGATCCAGTAGCCGTTGACGCCCGTCTCCCGGTCCACATACAGGCTGAACTTCTCGCTGCTGCCGGAGGTGTCCAGTTCGATCTCGAAGCGCAGCTGTGCGATCGGCATCTCCAGCCCCTGGGGCGACTCGGCGGGAGCGTCCTTTTGCTCCAGACTGGTGATGCGGTCGTTGTTTCCGGGGCTGACATTGCCGTCCTGGCTGTCGGCCACCAGGGTGATCGAGGTGCTGGAACCGCCGACCGCCGTGACGTTGATCGAGCCGACGGCGGCCTGTGCGCTGTCCGCGATGCCGTCTGCGTTGCCGTCGCCGGTCGCCACACCAGCGGGGCCGGTGGCCTGATTTTCCTGGGCGTTGGGAACGCCGTCGTTGTCTGCGTCCGACGCCACGTGGCTTGGTGCGGGTGGGGGTGGGGGCGTGAGGTTGTTCACGCTCTGGTCGTGGAAGTTGGCTGCGTCGTTGCCTGCCTTGTCCTGCACCACGTGGCCGGGCGTCGTGGGCTTGGTGTAGCTGACGGTCAGCACCTCACCGTTGGCCACGGCGCGGCCAAGCGTCAGGGTGACGGTCTTGGCCGCCGCGTCCACGCTGACGCTGCTGACGGGAATGGCCGTACCCGCGGCGCCGCTCACCGCAAAACCTGCAGAGCCATCCAGCGGGGTCCCGTCCAGGTCGTTGCGTTCGGTATAGCTGAGCACCAGATGGGTGCCATTGACCATGGCGCTGCTGAACACCGGGGCTGTGCTGTCCGTGAGGTTGTTCACGCTCTGGTCGCGGAAGTCGGCTGCGTCGTTGCCGGCCTTGTCCTGCACCACGTGGCCGCTCCCGGGCTTGGTGTAGCTGACGCTCACCGCCTCACCGTCGGCCACGGCGTGGCCAAGCGTCAGGGTGAC
>NZ_AFAL01000520.1 GCF_000193225.1 Verminephrobacter aporrectodeae subsp. tuberculatae At4
CCGTAAACAGCGCCCGCGTGAACGGGGCGGACAAGACCGTCACCCTCACGCTCAGCCGCGCCGTGGCGAACGGCGAGAAGCTCACGCTCAGCTACACCAAGCCGGCAACCGGCGGCAACGCGATACAGGACACTGCCGGCAACGCCGCGGCGGACTTGCACAACCAGCCCGTGGGCAACGTCACGCCCACGCCAGCACCCGCGCCCGCAGCGCCCGCAGCGCCCGCGCCCGCACCAGAGCCCGCACCAAAAACAAACCCCGACGCGCCCAATGCGGACCACGACGGCGTACCCGACGCGCAGGAAAATCAGGCCATCGGCCCCAAGGGTTCCGCCATCGGCGACGGCAACGGCGACAGAATCCAGGACAGCACGCAGGCCGCAGTCGCCTCCTTCAGCGCCAAGACCAGCAGCGGTTCCGACACCTCGGTCACCCTGGTAGCAGACAGCCAGGACGGCATGGTCGCCTCCGGCAGCAACACCCGCATCACCAGCCTGGAGCAAAGGGCAGCGCCCGCCCAAACGCCCGGGGCGCTGGAGACGCCCATCGCACTGACAAGCTTCAAGGCCACGCTGGAGACCGCCGGCAGCACCAAGGCCTTCAGCCTGTACGTGGACCCGAAGATCGGCGTCAACGGCTACTGGCTGCAAGACCACGGCGGCACCTGGGTGAACCTGGCGAGCAGCCCTTACGGCGGCAAGATGGTGATGGAAGGCGGGCGGCTGCGGCTGGACTTCTCGATCCAGGACGGCGGACCGTTCGACGCCGACGGCCAGGCCAACGGCGTCATCACCACGTTCGGCGCCGCAGCGCAGATGCAATTGTCCATCGCGGGTCAGGCGTCCGACGTGGCGCATGGCGAGTTCTGGATCTGAGGCCCGCCCCCGAATCGGGCATGCATCCGGGAAAAACCGCCATGGCGCCTGCGCGGTTCTGACCTGATTCACCGCCACGGCATGCCCGCGGCCATGTAAGCGATCTGCACCCGCAGCAGCGCCGCAGCGCCCCTTGCAGCAGGGGACACCAAGGAGGCCGGCGCGGTGCCAATTTCGCAGCGCCCGATCCCGCGCAGCACCAGGGCTTTCACCCGGGTGTTGCGATCGCCCCTGTCCGTCTGTCCGAGAAACATGCCCGCCTGTCCGGCGGCCCGATGAATGGGCTGTGAAGTTACCGTTTTCAGCCATGAAATTTCAATCGGTCACGTACAATTCGCGACATGTTTGACACTTTCTCCCTTTCATGCAGCGCCTCCTCAAACATGGGCACGCTGCCTGAATTCCGCGCATCGCCGCACGCAGCAAGAACCGCTGGTCAGGCTGCACGGCGGGCTGCTGATTCCGCCCCCACGGGCGCCAAAACGCGGATGTCGGACAGGGCCACCGGACGCGACCTGCCACCTGCTGCCCAAAGCAGTCACGCACGCCAGAACCGTTCCACGATGACCTCTCTGCCGAATCGGAAATGGTTCAAAACATTCAAGAAACCGTTCCCGGATTTCCTCAGGGACTGCGCATGCAGCCCATGGCCCGGGTTGCGTCGTCGGTCCCCGCACAGCGGCGCGCAACGCACCCCTTCGGGCAAGACCGCGAACAGGTGCTGACCCCGGAATCGCCCCGGAAGCATCCCCTGTCCCCAGGGCCATGCCCCCAAACCCCGTCCACCCCCCATCCCACGACCAAAGCACCATGAACACCGATTCGCACACCACCCCCAGCCTCCGCTCGGGCGAGACCACGAACACCACCGGCCCGACCGCCACGATCACGCTGGCGGACACCGCGCTCACCGCGGGCGAGACCACCACCGTCACCTTCACCTTCAGCGAACCCGTCACCAACTTTGACGCCAGCGACGTCGTGCTCACCGACGCCAACGGCACGCTGGGCGCGCTCACGGCCAACGCCGACGGCAAAACCTGGACGGCCACCTTCACGCCCACGAACAACATCGAGGACAGCAGCAACACCATCCGCGTGAACTTGGCTGGCGTGACCAACGCCGCAGGCAGGGCCGGGACCGGCAGCGCCGCCAGCACCAGCTACGCCATGGATACCAAGCGGCCCGACGTGGTCTCCCTCACCTTCGCTGACCCCAAGCTCCGCGCCGGCGAATCGACCACAGCCACCATCATCTTTTCCGAAGCGCTCAATCGGGACAGTTTCACCCTGGCAAAACTTAACCCTCCGCCCGATACAGGCACCTTGTCCAACCTGCACACCACCGACGGTATTACCTGGACGTTCACGCTCACTGCCCCGGCTTCCGGCAGATCAGGGACCGGCATCCTCGGCATCCAGCTGAGCAACGTCACCGACGTCGCGGGCAACACGGGGATCACGCGGTATTTGGATCAAAGCCCCTACGTCCTTGACTTCGATCCGCCCACTGCCACGATCACCCTGGCGGACAACGCGCTCACCGCGGGCGAGACCACAACAGTCAGCTTCCGCTTCAGCGAGCCCGTCAACGGCTTTGACGCCAGCGACATCGTGCTCACCGACGCCAACGGCACGCTGAGCGCGCTCACGCCCAACGCCACCCGCACGGTCTGGACGGCCACCTTCACGCCCACGGCCAACGTCAACGCCGCGGCGAACACCATCCGGGTGAACCTCTCCGGTGTGAGCGACGACGCTGGCAACGCCGGCACCAGCACCGCCACCAGCGCCACCTACACCGTGGACACCCGGCCGGACACCACGCCCCCGGTGATCGATACCGCCACGGTCAACGGCAACCAGCTGGTGCTCACGTACACCGAAGCGAACACCCTGGACCCGGCAGCACTCACGGGCAGCGCAGGCTATGCGGTGAGCAGCAGCACGGGCACGGCCATCACCGTGCGCAGCGCCGTGGTGAACGGGGCGGCCAAGACCGTCACGCTCACGCTGAGCCGCGCCGTGACCCACACGGAGACGGTGCAAGTCAGCTACACCAAACCCGAATCCGGCGCCGTGGTGCAGGACGCTGCGGGCAACGACGCGGCGAACCTCAGCGATCGGGCGGTGATGAACAACACACCGAACCCCGACGCCCCGCAGCTGATCACCACCGGCGACGATCGCCCCTCGGTCGTTGGCTGGGAGGATGTGCAGCTCCGATTCAGCCACAGCAACCAAGGGAACGCCTTCGACGAGAGCCACGGACCAGCCAAAGGGGACTTCACGGTGCTCGTGGATGGCGTACCCAACGCCGTCACCGAGATCGTCCTATTCGGCACGTCCAATGCCACGCTCCTCACACTGGTTCTGAAAAACCCCCTGCGACATGGCCAGAAAGTGACCGTCTCCTACCAGGACAGCACGCCCCTTGACGGCAACGGCATACAGGACACAGCGGGCAATCGCCTGGCCAGCATCCCGACCACGGAGGCGGTGAATACCCGGCCGGACATGCTTGCCCCGGAACTGATCACCACCGACGACACACGGGGCCCCAAGGTCACTGGTGACCAGCTGGTGCTTAGCTACGAGGATTCGAGCAAGCTGCAAGGGCGCACGTTCGCGGACAACGCAGGCTTTACGGTCAGCAGCGCCACAGGCCCCTCCATTGCCGTCACCGGCGCCGTTGTGGATGCGACGGCCAAGACCGTCACGCTCACGCTGAGCCGCGCCGTGGCCCAGGGGGAGGCGCTGAGCGTCAGCTACACCAAACCGGCGACCGGCCATGCGGTACAGGACGCTGTCGGCCACGGCGCAGCGAACTTCAGCGACCAGGCCGTGACGAACAACACGCCGGACACCACGCCCCCGGCGTTCCACAGCGCCGCAGTCAACGGCGACCAGCTGGTGATCCGCTACACCGAAGCCAACACCCTGGATGGAGCCACGCTCGCGGACAACGCAGGCTTTACCGTCAGCAGCACCACGGGCATCGCCATTACCGT
>NZ_AFAL01000519.1 GCF_000193225.1 Verminephrobacter aporrectodeae subsp. tuberculatae At4
GCCCCCGCTTTCCTGCCCGGGCGCGCTGGTGGCTTGCGCCCATGCCGCTTGCGGATGCAGTTGCGCAAGCGCCAATACCAGCATCAGCCAGAGCAACAAAAGGGAGCGCAGGCCGCGCCGTGTTCGTTTCATCAAAAACATTCTGGCGCTCCGCCTGATCCACCATTGCCATTCCCGCCACCGCCCGCGCCGCCACCGTCACCGGTACCAGCGCCCGTGCCCGAGCCGTTGCCCGAGTCGAGCACCGTGCAACCCATGGTGATGCAGTCGGGTGCCGGGGATTTGCCACCCGGGCCGCCTGGGCCGCCCGGACCCCCTCCTGGGCCGTCCGATCCCCCCGGATTTACGGGGCTGCCGGTATTGCCTGCGCCCGGGTTGGAAATCGTGGTCTCGCCTTCGACGGCGTCACTTTGCATGTGCAGCGTGACGTACGTGACGACCGGCAGCCGGCCCTGCGCGATGAGTTGGCTGTGGAAACTGTCGCCGCCGTTGTCGAACCACTTCAGGTAGTGCTTGTAGATGGTGCTGACCAACGGAATCTTGAGCTCGTAGCCGTGCGTCACCTTGATCTTGAGCAGGTTCGCGTCCTGCACGCTCTGGCCCGATTGGCTGCCGACGTTTCTGTTGCGGTCTGCCAGGCCGGCGTTGGGTATTGCGCGTGCGTTGTACTTTTGCTCCAACCAGGGATCGTTCCAGTCGTCAAAGCTCGCGTGTGTGGGGTTGAGCAGGTCGATGCGCAAATTGCCCTGCAGGTCGGCCGCCGCCTTGGCCTTGGCCTGCGCCAGTTCCGCGCTGTCGCGGCCCCCGCCGTATAGCGGCACCAGCGCGCGCAGGTAGCTTTCGCGGATGTCCGAGAGTTTGGCGTGGGCCATGCTGCCCGAGCGCGCGGCCATAAAGCTCGCGTGGTTATCTGGTTTTTGGAGAAAAACACCAGGCCGTATTGCAGCATGGCCAGCCCCAGCAGCGTAATGATGGGGCCGACCACGGTGAACTCGATCATGGCGCTGCCGCGCTGGCGTGGCGCAGCGAATCGTGGTGTGCTGTGTTGGCGCATGGTGAATTGGCTTAGGCTGGCGGCCCGCATGGGCTGGGGTTCAGGGCTTGGCAGGGGTCAGGGGGAAGTTGATGACAGGGTCTTCCATCAACTCAAACAATTCCTTGCGATACAGCAAGACCTGAAAGACCCCCTTGGGGCCCCCGCCCACAAGATGGATGAGCGCGGCCTGCTTGCCCAATATCTCGCCCTCCAGCGCCTCAATGGTGAAATCGTGTTGGACGCGCGGGGTATCAGGGAGCGGTCCCTCCCCGCGCCAATCATTCACGGGGCCATCAACCTCGATGTCGAAGCGCTGCGTCTTTGAAAGGCCATACAGCCGCGAATGCTTGAACGTCAGATCGGGCAGTTTCAGGCGCGTGTGCCTCTGCGCCTTGGGATCGGTGTAGTCCATGCTGACCCCGCTCAGCGAGCCCGTGTGCAAATCCAACTCGGCCTCGTAGGTGACGCCTATCGTCAGAGAGTCATGGCCGTTCTTGTCGAGCGGCTCTCCCGTGCCTGACAATGAATAGTAGAGACCCACATAGGTCACTTTCCGGGTCCTGGGCGCATCGGTCTGGTCGGTGAGCAATCCGAGCTGGGCAAACCAGCCAGCACCTTTCTTGCGACTCTCGCCTTCGCCCTCTCCGAAGGAAAAGTACCAAGCCGGGTTCTGACCCATATCCTCGTTGGCCGTAAAGTTAAAGCCGGCAGTGCCACCCTGTTCGCGTGTGTAGTAGAACTCTGTGTCGCGCTGGTGTTTGACATGCCCGTAACGCCTGCCATCCACAATGAAGCAGTTGCAGTCGCGTCCGGCCTGAACATGGCGCCGCGCCAGGCCGTAGGAGGGGGTGGTCATGACGAGGTTGCCTTCGCTGTTCTTGCTGATGAGACCGTCGACGATGTAGCCCGAGATGTCGAAATTGATCATCGGGGCGTCAGGCTTAGGGTCGGTTATGGCCTTGTGCAGCGCCAATTCATCGGTGGATGACGACGTGGGTTGGACGCAGTTGCCGCCCATCTCGCGCTGGGCGCACAGCGGTCCGGCAGCAGTAACGAAGATATCGCCGTTTATGGCGTCACCGCCAATGACCCCGGGGTCCGAGGTGTCATCGTCTCCACCGCAGGCGACAAGGGTCAGGCCGCAGGCCAGCAGCCAAAACAGGAAACGGGTGCGGGGCGCCGCCATGGGGCGCTCCGGGGATAAGGGTCGATGGAGCATGGGGAGCGAATCAGGAAACAAAGGGATGGGGCAACGCGCTGGCGTCACCCGGTGGTGCTTGCACGGGAACGGCTGCTGGTTGATCTGATTTCTGGAGAAGTCATGGCGCAGCGGATCGTGGTGTGCTGTATTGGCGCATGGTGAATTGGCTTAGGCTGGGGCGGCCCGCATGGGCTGGGGTTCAGGGCTTGGCAGGGGTCAGGGGGTAGTTGATGACAGGGTCGTCCATCAACTCAAACAATTCCTTGCGATACAGCATGACCTGAAAGACCCCCTTGGGTCCCGCGCCCACAAGATGGATGAGCGAGGCCTGCTTGCCCAGGATCTCGCCCTCCAACTCCTCGATGGTGAACTCGTGTTGGACGCGCGGGGTATCAGGGAGCGGTCCCTCCCCGCGCAAATCATCCACGGCACCCTCAATCTCGACGTCGATGCGCTGCGTCTTTGAAAGGCCATACAGCCGCGAATGCTTGAACGTCAGATCGGGCAGTTTCAGGCGTGTGTGCCTTTGCTTCTTGGGGTCGGTGTAGTCAATGCTGACCCCGCTCAGCGAGCCCGTTTGCAGATCCAACTCGGCCTCGTAGGTGACGCCTATATTCAGAATGTCTGAGCCGTGATCGAGCGACTTTGCCGTACCTGACAATGAATAGTAGGCGCCCACATAGGTCACTTTCCGGGTCCTGGGCGCATCGGTCTGGTCGGTAAGCAATCCGAGCTGGGCATACCAGGCGGTCCCTCCCTTGCGACTTTCGCCTTCGCCCTCTCCGAAGGCAAAGTGCCAAGCCGGGTTATGACCCATCTCCAAGTTGAATGTAAAGCCGGCGCGTCCACCCTGTTCGCGTGTGTAGTAGAAATCTGTTTCGCCCAAGTGTCTGCCATTCCCGTAACGCCTGCCATCCACAATGAAGCTGTTGCGTCCGGCCTGGACATGGCGCCGCGCCAAGCCGTAGGCGGAGTAGCTCATGTCGATGCTGCCTTGGCCGCCCTTGGTGAGGGGAGATTCGACGATGTAGCCCGAGATGTCGAAGTTGATCACCGGGCTTTTGGGGTCAGGGTCGGTCATGGCCTTGTGCAGCGCCAATTCATCGGTGGACGACGACGTGGGTTGGACGCAGTTGCCGCCCATCTCGTGCTGGGCGCACAGCGGTCCGGCCGCAGTAATGAAGATATCGCCGTTTATGGCGTCACCGCCAATGACCCCGGGGTCCGAGGTGTCATCGTCTCCGCCGCAGGCGACAAGGGTCAGGCCGCAGGCCAGCAGCCAGGACAGGAAGCGGGTACGGCGCGCCATGGCGCGTCCCGGGGATGAGAATTGATGTGGCATGGGGGAGTTCAATCAAAAGAACAAAGGGGTTGGGAAACGCGCGTCACCCGGTGGGGCTTGCGCGGGAACTGCTGGTGGTGGATGGGGAACTGGCGTCGTCCTGATCCTTCTTGCAACGGCCATATGCCGTGGTGGGCGGCGGTGTGCTGGCTGTCTCATGGTCCTCACGGTCATGACCCGGCCGGACAAACCGGGCGCTGCAGACGCCATGCCCCGTGCCTGCATCCACCGGCCAGGGCCGCAACTGCATGCCGGGCTCCAGGCCCTGGCTGGCTATTGCGCCTGCGGGCATCTCCAGCACATGGGCGGCGCCCGGTCCGCCCCAGCTGCAGCGCCAGGGGGCCAGTGCCGGTACCTGGCGCGTGATGCGGCCCTGGGTGTCGAGGTAGACGACGTCCAGCGCGTAGCGCATGAAGCAGCTGTGCACGCTGGTGCAGCGCGCAATCAGCAATGCGCTGCTGTCGCCAGCCGCCGTGCCGCGCGGGTCGCTGCGGCCCATCAAACCGATGAAGCGCTCCCAGAAGCCCCGGGCTTGGCGAATCTGCAGTGCGTGGTGCTCCGGCTGGCCCGCCATCACAGCCCCGTGTTCATGAATTTCATCGCGATCGGGAACAGCAGCACGATGAAGGTGCAGGGGAAGATGAACGCGATCAGCGGAAAGAGCATCTTCACGGGGGCTTCCATCGCCAGTTTCTCGGCGCGCAGAAAGCGCTCCGAGCGCCGCTGGTCGGCCTGCGCGCGCAGCACGGGTCCGAGGCTCATGCCCATGCGCTCGGCCTGGATCACGGCCATGATGAAGTTCGTCACGCTGGGCTCGTTCAGGCGCTCGCCCATGTCGCGCAGCGCTTCGGCGCGCCCCTTGCCCGCGCGCAGGTCGCGCAGCACGCGTTGGAATTCTTCGCGCACCAGACTCGGCGGGCCCTTGGCCACGGCCTGCGTGATCGCTCCTTGCATGTTCAGCCCGGCCTCGACGCACAGCGTGATGATGTCCAGGAAGAAGGGCATCATGCGCAGCAGTTCGCGCCGGCGCAGTGCGATGCGGTCCCGGATCCAGATCGCGGGGTATAGCCAGCCGAGCAGCGCGCCGATGGCCATGGCCTGCGCGTAGACACCGCGGGGAATGTGCCGGGGCTCGGTGTTCGCGCCCGCGCTCGCGCCGATGGGCACTCCGTCGAAGCTGGCGACGATCCACCAGACCACGAGCAGCGCCACCAGCGCGCTGATGACGCGGCAGGCGATGAACTGCGCGGGGCTCAGGGTGTAGTCCAGCCCCGCCTGGCGCAGCTTGAGCCGCAGGGCCTGCACGGCCTTGCCGTCGCCGAGCTGCGGCGCCAGCAGGTAGCTGATCCATTGGATGGGCCACCAGAGCAGGCGAAAGGCCAGGGGCGGCGAGTCCTTGTAGCTCCGGTCCTCGGACGGGACGCTGGCCATGGAGCGGCTAAGCAGCCAGGCCACAAGGCCGACACTGAGTCCCGCGGACGCGGCGATCAGGGCGATGATCAGGGTGTTCGATTCCATGGATCTAAACGTCGATGGCGATGATCTTGCGGAGTCGGCGCAGTGCGATGCGGTCCCGAATCCAGATTGCGGGGTATGGCCAGCCAAGCAGCGCGCCGATGACCATGGCCTGCGCATAGCTGGCAATGAACTGCGCGGGGCGCAGGGTGTAGTAGCCCAGCCCCGCCTGGCGCAGCTTGAGCCGCAGGGCCTGCACGGGCGAGTCCTTCGAGCAGCTAAGCAACCAGGCCACGAGGCCGGCACTGCATCCCGCGGACGCGGCGATCAGGGCGATGAACAGGGTGTTCGGTTCCATGGGGCTCAACCTAAACGTCGATGGCGACGATCTTGCGGATGATGTACACGCCCATGAACTCGAAGACGGCGATCACGGCCAGCGTGGCCCAGCCCATGCGGGTGTGCCAGAGCATGGACATGGCTTGCGGCTCCATCTTGTTGAGGATGAGCATGAGCACCAGGGGCAGGGCTCCGACCACCCAGGCTTGCAGCTTGCCCTGCGCCGTCAGCGAGCCGATCTTTGCCTCCATTTGCAGCCGGCTGCGGATCGTCACCGAGGTGCGCTCCAGGGTTTCGGCCAGGCTGCCCCCGGTTTCGTTGGCAATGCGCATGGCCGAGGTGATGAGGACCGTGGTCTGCGTGGGCATGCGCCGGCTCAGGTTGTTCAGTGCCTGCTCCAGCGTCACGCCCAGGCGTTGTTCGCGCAGCATGAGCGCGAATTCCTGGCTCAGCGGCGGGCTCGATTCGGCCACCAGCTGCGCGATCGCGCTGCTCAGGCCCACGCCCGCGCGCAGGCCGCCGCTGAGCATCATCAGCGCGTCGGGCAGTTGTTCCTCGAACCGGCGCAGTCTGCGCTTGCGCATTTGCTGGTAGAGGAAACGCGGCAGCAGTCCGAGCACGAAGAAGGTCGGCAGCGCGAGCAGTTCGCTGCCGCTGATGAGCCACACCAGCACGCCGCCGAGCGCCATCACCGCCAAGTTGGCGACGAACAGCTTGCGCGGATCGATGAACAGGAAGAACTCTGCCGCCTGGAAGCCCGCGCGCTCGGTAAAGCTGGCGCGGTAGCGCCGCAGCGAGGAGCTGCCGATGTCGATCAGCAGCCAGGTCAGCAGCGTGGTCGACAGGGCGACCACGGAGATGATCACGAAAAAGAGGGTGTCCGGCGCGAGGCTGCTCATGCTCTCTCTCTTTCTCCCGGCGCGTTGCCGCCGGCGCCGGCGGTGCTGGTCCCGGGGACGCCGCGGAAGATGTCCAGGTCGAGCACCGCGCCGCTGGCACGCAGTTCGTCGTAGAAATGCGGCACCGTGTCGCAGCCGCTGAATTGCCCTTGCACCTTGCTCAGGCCGTTGGCCTGGATTGCGTAGCCCCGGTTCACGAAGGTGAACAGGTCCTGCAGCTGGATCTTGCCGCTTTCCATGCCGCTGATCTCGGTGATGTACGTGACCATGCGCGTGCCGCAGGAGAAGCGCGTTTGCTGCACGATGATGTCCACCGCGCTGGCGATCTGCTCGCGGATCGCCGCCAGCGGCAGTTCCATTCCGGCCATGAGCACCATGGTCTCGAGCCGGGCCAGTCCGTCGCGCGGGCTGTTCGCGTGCAGCGTGGTCAGCGAGCCTTCGTGGCCGGTGTTCATGGCCTGGAGCATGTCCAGCGCCTCGGCGCCCCGGCATTCGCCGACGACGATGCGGTCGGGCCGCATGCGCAGGGTGTTGCGCACCAATTCGCGGATGCTGATCCCGCCCTTGCCTTCGACGTTTGCCGGGCGCGATTCCAGGCTGATCAGGTGCTCGTGGTTGAGCTTGAGCTCGGCGGCGTCCTCGACGGTGATGACGCGCTCGCCGGGCGGGATGAAGTTCGACAGGATGTTGAGCAAGGTGGTCTTGCCCGAGCCCGTGCCGCCGGAGACGATGATGTTCTTGCGCGCCTCCACGCAGATGCGCAGGAAGTCGGCCATGGCCGGGCTGAGCGCGCCAAACTGCACCAGGTCGTCGGCGCTGAGCTTGCGCTTGGCGAATTTGCGGATGGTCAGCGTGGAGCCCTTGAGCGCCAGCGGGGGAATGATGGCGTTGACGCGTGAGCCGTCCTTGAGCCGCGCGTCGACCATGGGCGAGGATTCGTCGATGCGCCGGCCCAGCGGGGCGACGATGCGCTCGATCACGCCCATCACGGCGTGGTCGCTGGTGAAGGTCAGCGAATGCTTTTGCAGGCGGCCTGCGCATTCGATGTAGATCTCGTCGAAGCGATTCACCATGACTTCGGTCACCGTGTCGTCGCTGAGCAGTTCCTCCAGCGGCCCCAGGCCCACGGCCTCGTCGAGGATTTGCTTGCGCAGCGAGTCGCGGTCGAGCGGGGCCGGAATGTCGGCGTCCATGTCCAGCATGATCCTGGCGATGAGCTCGCCGGCCTCGGTGCGCAGGTGCTCGTCGGACATGCCCGAGACGTCATGGCGGCGCAGGTCCATGGTCTCGATGAGCTTGGCGTGCAGGCGCTTGCGCCATTCGAATTCGAGCGCGCGCAGGGATGGGTCCCGTTCGATCGCGGGCGGCGACGCCGCGTCGGTCAGCGTGTGCAGCGTCGGCAGGGAGGGTGCTGCCGTGGCAGCCACCGGGTCGGGTGGTGGTGCGGCGGCGCGGGTGCCGGGCGAAGGGGCCTTGGATTCGGCGCTGTCGTGCCGTGCGGGCGCTGATGCTGATGTATGGCCGGGAATGGTTTCCTGGCCGAGCACGCGCAGTCGAAAGGAGCCGATGCCGATGGTGTCGCTGGCCTGCACGGGCCCGTACTGCGCATCGATGCGCTGGCCATTGACGAGCACGCCGCCAAAGCTGCCGCCATCTTCGAGCAGCACGCCCGCCGGGCTTTGGAGCAGACGCGCATGCTCTTTGCTGATGCGCCAGTTGTCCAGCCGCAGCTCGCAGTGCATGCCCTTGCCGATGGAGCATGTGTCCGGCACCTGCATGCGCTGCTGCTGGCCGTCAGGGTGGGTGATTTCCAGATCGATCATGGAAGGCCGCCGTTCAGAAAGCGGGGAACAGCCACTGGGTCTCGACCCAGCCGCGCCGCCCGTCAACCTGTACCGCAGAGAACTGGGCCTGAGGGGCCTGGGGCAGGACCTCGACCTGGCTGCCCAGCGCCAGGCGTTGCAGCACGGGCGCGTTCACGTCGGGCGTGACCCGCAGCGCGAGCGCGTCGAGGGTGACGCGGTAGCTGCCGGGTGTGGGGTGGGCGTCCCCGCCGGCGGCTTCGCGCGCGGCGATGTCCTGGCCCTGCCGGGCCTGGCGGGCGTGCGCGCCGTCAGGCGGTGC
>NZ_AFAL01000518.1 GCF_000193225.1 Verminephrobacter aporrectodeae subsp. tuberculatae At4
GTGCACAGCCCCAGCCCCGAAACCGCGCGGGCGCCGCTCGCCTCGCATGCCTGGGACGCCGTGGTGCTGTGCCTGCGATCCTCGGACCAGGAGCCGCCCGGCCTGCTCGAGCTGTGCGCCAGCCACCCGGTGCTGCTGTGCATCGATTCCGCGCAGGAGGCCCTGGCCGCGCGCGCTTTCCGCTGCGGGCTGGGCGACTATGTGCTGCGCGACGCGGATGGCACGGCGCATCTGAATGAGCTGCTGCACCGCCTGGCGGCCCTGATGCAAAAGCCCGGGGGAGTGGCCAGGAGCCCGGCCAGCCGGCACGCATGGTCGACGCCCGCATCTGGCAGGAGGCGCTGTCCATGCTGCAGGAGCAGCGCTCGGCGCTACAGGCCACGCTGGCGAGCATGAGCCAGGGAATCCTCAAGACCGGGCCCGACGGGCGCATCACCGTCTACAACCAGCGCGTGCTGGAACTGCTCAACCTGCCGGAAGCGCTGCTCGCCACGCGCCCCATGCTCGCGGACCTGACCCGCATGCAGGCCGAGCGCGGCGACTTTGGCGAGGACTACAACCTGGTGGACCCCTGCGGGCACGACTACTTGGCCCAGGTCGGCGTGGTCCCGTCCCCGGCGCTTTACTGGCGCACCACGCGCGACGGCCGCACGTTCGAGGTGCGCACCACCTCGCTGCCCGACGGCAGCCTGGTGCGCACCTTTACCGACGTGAGCGACTACGTGCGCGTGGAGAATGAATTGCGCGAGAGCGAAGCGCGCTTTCGCTCGCTCAGCGATCTTTCTTCCGACTGGTACTGGGAGCTCGATGCGCAGGGCCGCTTCGTCCAGTTGGTGGGGGACTTGGTCGGCAGTGGCATGGCGCTGCCAGACGTGCTGGGCCGCACGCGCTGGGAGATCGGCGCGCTGAACATGACCGAGTCCGACTGGGCCGCGCACCGCGCCGTGCTCGCCGCGCAGCAGCCGTTTCGTGACCTGGAGCTTGCGCGCCGGCACCCCGACGGCAGCGTGTACTGGCTCTCCGTCAGCGGTGTGCCCCTGCTCGACGCCAGTGGCGCGCTGCGCGGCTACCGTGGCGTGGGCCGCAACATCACCGGACGCAAACAGGCGGAAAGCCAAATCGAACGCCTGGCGTTCTACGACGCGCTGACCGGCCTGCCGAACCGCCGCCTGCTGCTCGACCGCCTGCAGCGCGCCACGGTGGCGGCGACGCACTCCAGCACCCAGGGCGCATTGCTGTTCATCGACTTGGACAACTTCAAGGACCTGAACGACACCCTGGGCCACGACATCGGAGACCAGCTGTTGCTGCAGGTCGCGCAGCGCCTGAAAGCCTGCGTGCGCGAAACCGACACCGTGGCGCGCTTCGGCGGGGACGAATTCGTCGTGCTGCTCGAAGGACTGAGCGCGAACAGCGCCCACGCCAGCGCCGAAACCGCGCACGTGGCCAGCCACATCGCCACCACGCTGGGTCAGCCGTACCCGCTGGGCGAGACCAGCCACCACAGCACGCCGAGCATCGGCATTGCCCTGTTTGGCCGGCAGCCGTGCAGCGTGGACGAACTGCTCAAGCACGCCGACCTGGCCATGTACCAGGCCAAGGCCGCAGGCCGCAACACCCAGCGCTTCTTCGACCCCGAGATGCAGGCCGCCGTCAGCTCCCGCTCGGCCCTGGAGGCCGACCTGCGCCGCGGACTGGAACAAAAGGAACAACTGCTGTACTACCAGCCCGTGGTCGACGGCAAGGGCCACCTGCAGGGCGCCGAGGCCCTGCTGCGCTGGAACCACCCGCGCCGGGGGATCGTCTCGCCCGCCGAATTCATTCCCCTTGCCGAGCAGACCGGGCTGATCCTGCCGCTGGGCCACTGGGTGCTGGAGACCGCCTGCGCCCAATTGGTGACTTGGTCGCGCAGCGCGCTCACGCGGCCGTTCTTCCTTTCGGTGAACGTGAGCGTGCGGCAATTTCGCCAGCCCGACTTTGTCCAGCAGGTGCTGGGCACGCTGGACGCGAGCGGCGCCAACCCCGAGCGCCTGAAGCTCGAACTCACGGAAAGCCTGCTGCTGGCCGACGTGGAGGACAGCATCGCGCGCATGGAGCAGTTGCGCAGCCATGGCGTGGGCTTCTCGCTCGACGACTTTGGCACCGGTTATTCGTCGCTGAGCTACCTCAAGCGCCTGCCCCTGGAGCAGCTCAAGATCGACCAGAGCTTTGTGCGCGACCTGCAAACCAACCCCAACGACGCAGCCATCGTGCGCACCATCCTGGCCCTGGCCGACAGCCTGGACCTGTCCGTGGTGGCCGAGGGGGTGGAGACCACGGGCCAGTTCGAATTCCTGCACCGCCATGGCTGCAAGGCCTTCCAGGGCTACCTGTTCGGTCGCCCCATGCCGTGCGAATTGCTCGAGCGCACATTGCGGCCCGCGCCGTGAGGGGGCAGGAAGGACCGCCGGTTCCTGTCCTGGCTGCCGGCCGGCTCAGTCGTTGCCGGGCTGCAACGCGCGAATGCGCTCCACATGCGCCAGCAGCGAGCGCTGGGCCACGGGCCACATGCGCTGCGGCACGTCGTCGTAGGCGTGGCGCACCCAGTCCTCCAGGCTGCCCCGGGGCAGCGCCTGCATGGCGGCCAGCACCCTGGCCTCGCGCGCCAGGCGGTGCGCCCTGAGGCGGGCCAGCGCGCCGCGCGCATCGCCCAGCACGTAGCCGTGCGCGGGCAAGATGAATTCCACACCGTGCTGCACGCAGCAGGCGTCGAGCCGCTCAAGCGAGTCCAGGTAGTCGGCCATATTCCCGTCGGGCGGATCGACCACCGTGGTGCTGCCATTGAGCACATGGTCGCCGCTGAACAGCAGGCCGTCTTCGAGCAGCAGCAGACACAGGTGGTTCGCGGCATGGCCGGGGGTGTGGACGACCTGCAGGGTATGGGTGATTCCGCGCTCGGGCGCTTTGGCTTGCAGCACCAGCGACTCCCTGTCCTGCAGCGCCCGGTCGGGCGTGAACCGGCTCGCGGCGCGTGCCGTGGGCGCCGACGGCAGCCCCAGAATCGGCGGCGGCGCATTCCCGGCCCGCACGCACAGGGCCTGCAAGGGGGCGGCGCCGGGCGCATGGTCGGCGTGCGAGTGGGTGCACACGATCGCGCGGATGTCGCCGCCTGCGGCGCGCCAGAGCTTGTCCAGGTGCTCGGCGTCGGCCGGGCCGGGGTCGATGGCGATAAAGCCCGT
>NZ_AFAL01000517.1 GCF_000193225.1 Verminephrobacter aporrectodeae subsp. tuberculatae At4
TGGCCGACACCGCGCTCACCGTAGGGGAAAGCACCACCGTCACCTTCACTTTCAACGAGCCCGTCAACGGCTTTGATGCCAACGACATCAACCTCTCGAATGCCAACGGCACGCTGGGCCCGCTCACGCCCAACGCCAACCGCACGGTCTGGACGGCCACCTTCACGCCCACGGCCAACGTCAGCGCCGGGGCGAATACCATCCGCGTAAACCTCGCCGGTTTGGGCACCGATGCGGGCAGCACCGGTAGCGGCAACGCCTCCAGCGCCAACTACTCCGTGGACACCGTGCGCCCCATGGTCGCCATCAAACTGGCCGATAGCCACCTGACTGCGGGGGAAACCACCAGCGCCACCTTCCGCTTCAGCGAGCCCGTGACCGGTTTTGACGCCAGCGACATCGACCTCTCGCACGCCAACGGCAGGCTGGGCCCGCTGACGGCCAGCAAAGACGGCAGAACCTGGAACGCGACCTTCACGCCAACGAACGACGTCAGCGATGCGAGCAACACCATCCGCGTGAACACGAAGGGCGTGCGGGACTTGGCGGGCAACACCGGAAGCGGCGTCGCCAAGAGCGCCCACTACACCGTGGACACCCTCGCGGCCCCCACGCTGGCTGCCACGAATCCGATCACGATCAGCGACGACAGGCTGGGCCCGGGCGAGAGCGCCACCGTCACCATCCGCTTCTCCGAAGCCATCGATGCGAGCAGTTTCAGCCTTGCCGATCTGGGCGTGGGCGATGGCGCGAAGCTGTCCGACCTGCACAGCATCGATGGGGGCATCACCTGGGAGGTCACGCTGACGGCCCCGGAGCGCACGGACATCCCCTCCGACGCCTCCGATTTGACGGGCAACCAGTTCCGGGTCGTCCTCGCCGGCGTGACCGACCTCGCCGGCAACGCCGGCGTGGGCAAGGTCGTCTCCCCGGTTGCCTTCAAGCGCCCCATGGCCACCATCACGCTGCTCGAAAGTACCCTCACCGCAGGGGAAACCACCACCGTCATCTTCCGCTTCAACGAGCCCGTCACCGGTTTTGACGCCAGCGACATCGACCTCTCGCATGCCAACGGCACGCTGGGCCCGCTGATGGCCAACGAAGACGGCCAAACCTGGAGCGCCACCTTCACGCCCACGGACAACGTCAACGACGCGAGCAACACCATCCGCGTGCATACGAAGGGCGTGCAGGACCGGGCGGGCAACACCGAAGTCGGCACCGTCAGAAGCGCCAACTACACCGTGGACACCCTCGCGCGCCCCACGCTGGCCCGCACCGATCCGATCACGATCCACGACGACAAGCTGAGCCAGGACGAGCGCACCACCGTCATCATCCGCTTCTCCGAAGCCATCAATACCAAGAGTTTCAGCCTCGCCGATCTGGGCGTGACCGGGGGCGCGAAGCTCTCCGACCTGTACAGCATCGACGGCGGCACCACCTGGGCGGTCACGCTCACGGCTCCGGGGATCGAGGACATCCTCGCGAACCCCGACGACGTCCGCGACTCGACGGGCAACCGGATCAGCGTCAACCTTGCCGGCGTGCGCAGCCTTGCGGGCCATGCAGGCGTGGGCAAGGTCGCCTCCACTGTTACCTACGACATCGACGTCCAGCGCCCCACGCTCACCATCACGCTGGCCGAGAGCGCCCTCACCGTGGGCGCAAGCACCACCGTCACCTTTAGCTTCAGCGAGTCCGTCACCGGTTTTGACGCCAGCGACATCAACCTCTCGCATGCCAACGGCACGCTGGGTCCGCTGACGGCCAGCGAAGACGGCCAAACCTGGAGCGCCACTTTCACGCCAACGGCCAACGTCCACGCGGAGGGCAACGCCATCATCGTGAACACGCAGGGCGTGCGGGACTTGGCGGGCAACGCCGGAGACGGCATCGCCAAGAGCAACCCCTACAGCGTGGACACGGTGCCCGACCTCGTGCCGCCCGAACTCATCATGGAGGGTGCTGACGCCCCCCGGATCGAAGGCAACCGACTGGTGCTCAGCTACACCGAACAAAACAGCCTGGACGCGGCCATCCTGTACGGTAGCGCAGGCTTTGCGGTGCACAGTGCCACGGGAGTGGAAATCGGCGTCGGGATCGTCACCGTGGATGCAAACACCAAGACCGTCACCCTGACGCTCAGCCGGGCCGTGAACAACGGCGAACTGCTGACCGTCAGCTACGTCAAACCCGCGGACAGCCCTGGGGTGCAGGACACGGCGGGCAACGCTGCGGCGAACTTCGTCTATATGCTCGTGAACAACCTCCCGCCCGCGTCAACCCCCGAGGGGCCGGACGCGGACCACGACAGCGTTTCCGACGTCCAGGAAGCACGGGCCGTCAGCACCGGGGGTGCCGTAACCGGCGACGGCAACGGAGACGGCATCCAGGACAGCGCACAAGCTACGGTCGCTTCGAAGACCGTTGCGACAAGCGGTGGTTCCACGGCATCGATCACCCTGGTCGTCGACAGCCCGGGTGGCTCCATCCCTGGCAACAACACCCGCATCGTCAGCCTGGAGCAAAACTTGGCCCACGGCTTCTCCTGGGGGCCGGGGACGGAGGTGCCGATCGGGTTGATGAACTTCGTCGCCACGCTGGAGACTGTCGGCAACGGTGCGAACTTCAGCCTGTATCTGGACCCGAATACGGACGGCAACGGTTATTGGGTGAGGACGGAACCGCGGTGGGGGCGCCCCCTCATCAGTCTCGCGGACATCGACGGTTATTGGGTGAGGGACGGAGCCGGCGTCTGGGTGAATCTGGCCAGTGCGTCCTACGGCGGCCAGATGACGAGCGAAGGCGAGCGGGTGCGGCTGGACTTTTGGATCCAGGATGGCGGGCAGTTCGACGCCGACGGCGTGGCCAACGGCAGCATCTCCTCCTTTCTGGGTGCGGCGGCGCGCATGCCGCTGTCCATCGTGGGACAAACGGCTGAGCCGGCGCCCGGCGGGGGCTGACTCTGAAAGCAGCCCCCGGCGGGTCCATCCCCCTCGGGGGCGCGACCGGGGGCAGCAGCAGCAGCTGCTGCTGCATCAACTTGTCACCCGTGATGCAGTTTTCGGCGGGTTACCTCGCGCGCTCTGCGCGATGCCCACCGTGGGGAGCAGTGCAAACCACTGACCCCCTGTCCATCAAATCCACCGTTTCAAGGAGCAATACCATGTCCGACACCACAGCGTCCACACCGGCATCTTCCCCTTTGCAGCAAAACACGGTCAGCGACGACAAACTGAATCAGCCCGTGGGCAAACTCACGCTCGCATCACCCCCCAAGGGGTCGGATGCGGGCCGCAACAGCGTTCCCGACGCCCAGAAAGAACGGACCGTCAGCATCCCGGGTGCCGTGACCGGCGACGGTATCCAGAACAGCGCACAGGCGGCAGCCGCTTCGAAGACCGTTGCGAAAGACGGCGACTCCACGGCCCCGATCACCCTGGTCGCCGACAGCCAGGACGGCAAGGTCAGCGCTGGCAGCAACACCCACATCGTCAGCCTGGAGCAAAAGGCGGCCGCCAACTTCCCCGAGGGGGCGGAGACGCCGATCGGGGTGACGGACTTCTTTGCCACGGTGGAGACTGCCGGCGACAGTGCGAAATTCAGCCTGTACCTGGACCCGAATACGGACGTCAACGGGTACTGGGCGCTGAACAGCGCCGGCGTCTGGGTAAATCTGGCCAGCGAGTCCTACGGCGGCCAGATGACGGGCGAAGGCGAGATGGTGCGGCTGGACTTCTCGATCCAGGATGGCGGGGAGTTTGACGCCGATGGCGTGGCCGACGGCAGCGTTTCCTTCATCTCGGGCGCGGCGGCGCGCATGCCGCTGTCCATCGTAGGGCAGACGGCTGAGTCGGCGCCCGACGCGGCCGGATTCTGAAAGCAGCCCCCGGGTTCATCCCCCTCGGGGGGTGAACCGGCAAAATACCGGGCGCAGACCCGGGTCGGTGAGCAGGGTGCAGGTACGCCCCAGCGCGGCATTGCACCTGCTCAACCCAGGCGGTACACAGGCAGTACACGCCAGGGCGCGCAACCGTTTTTCCATCTGAACAACGCCGCCATCGCCACGCAGGCGCTGGCGGCGCTTCGCGTCTACCGCCCCGAGATGCGCGTTTTCGCGGGCCTCTGCAAGGACGGCAGGTCGCCGTCACCCAAGCGCGGGCGAGCTACGGGAAGCCATGTTTTAGAATCCCGCCTTGTCTGTAAAAGTTGCAATACATTTGCATTGTGACTTCTGTTCTCACTTCTTTCATCGACACACCCCTCTCGGGGACTTCGAAAAAAAGTTACTCCTGGATTGCAAAAGCCGCTGTATGATTGCGCAGGAAAGGCGCTATTCTTTCTCATCCACAACCCACCTCAGGAGGCTCTCGCATGATCCGCACTCTCTCCAATACCCGCCGTGCAACCAAGAAGCAACAACGTGGTCAAGGCATGACGGAATACATCGTGATTGTCGCGCTGATCGGCGTCGCTGCCATTGCGGTCTACCAAGCTTTTGGCGAGACCATCCGGGCGCAGATGTCGGGCATCGCCAATGAAGTCGCGGGCAAATCCGCTCAGACCGCGATCACTGCAGCCGGGACCTCGGCCCAGAAGGCCGATACCGAGCGCAAAGAGAAGGGCCTCGACGCTTACAAGAACAAGTGAGCAACCGTTCCCCCATGCACTGCATCGTCCCACATGGCAGGCGGAGAGCCGCCAAGCGGCAACAGCGCGGGCAGGCGCTGATCTACGGCATGTTTGTCGTGATCAGCTCCCTGGCTGCCCTGTTCTTCCTGTTCAACACCGGCCAACTGTCCCAGGAAAAGACCAAGCTGGTGAACACTGCCGATGCAGTGGCTTACAGCGCCGGCGTGATGCACGCACGGGCGCTGAACTTCAGCGCCTACGGCAACCGCGCGCTGGTCGCCAACGAGGCGCTCGTGGCCCAGATGGTCAGCCTGTCATCGTGGGCGCAGTACGCGGAGACCCGCGTGCAAAACCTGCCAGGCCAATTCCCCCACTGCCTCGATTCAAGCGGCTATTCATCGGGGGCTGGTGCTTGGCTCTACGATGCCAAGTACGCGATCATGTGCTATGCCGTCGTGCAGTATCTGGGCCAATACATAGAGGATGTAGCCAAGGAGGTGCCAGACCTGACGGAGAAAGTAGTGAAGGCGGTGGAACTCAACAAGAAGGCGATACAGCTAGCCCACAACCTGTTGCATGCCCCGCTCTATTTGCAGAGCCTGCGCGCCAACGTGATGCAGGACGTCGCCCGGGCCAACTATGCCAATGACGGCAGCGTGCAGGTAGAGCCCCTGGGTCCGGGCATTGCCTCGGCGCTAACCGACGACTGGGGCAGTTTCACGCGCAAGTACAGCGGCCAGGACCGCAAGCGTATGGCCGAACTGGCCCGTTATGCCGCACACACCGACGAATTCACGCACAAGCGCAAATGGGATTCCTTTGCTGTATTCCCGTCCTGCCGTTTTTCCTTCAGCAGAGTGAGCCGAGGTGGAGGCACCGATCTGGTCAACTACGACGAGTGGATAGCGCAAGACACCGAGTCTTGGTGGCAGGTGCGATACCGCTTTTTGCGTTGCAGATACTGGGAAAATCCCATCGCCTACGGCGAGCAGCAGGCGCATCCCAAGGGCCAGGACCAGGACGATTCCGGCGCCTCCCTGGGCGGCGCCCGAGACAACCCGGAGGCGTCGAGCATGGCATCGTCCTCGCACTGGACGGGCTACAGCGGCATCCCCAGCTATTACGATCTCAGCCAGCAGCAACTGGACAAGAGCGATCCCGCGCTGCGATTCAGCGTGCGCCTGGTCCGCGCACGCAGCGAGCTGCGCACCTCCGACGGCAGGAGCGAGATAAGGACCAGCAGCGACAGCCGCATCAACGCCTACAAGAGCCAGGTGGCCAGCAACGTCATGGCCGCGGTGGCCACCTCCGAGGTGTACTTCGAGCGCCCATTCAATCAACGCGAAAACCTCTACGGCAAGACCCTGGGCCGCCCCCGCGAACTCCCCAGCCTGTTCAACCCCTATTGGCGCGTGCGCCTGGTCCATTCCGAAACCGACGTGCAGGCGCAGCAACTGCTCCAGGGAGCGCACATCCCATGAACCGCACAACTTTCCGGGGTGCGCCGCAGCAGGGCCAGGCGCTGGTCGAGTTCCTCACCATTTCCGCTGCCGTCCTCGGCCTGTTCCTGCTGATGCCGATGATCGGCAAGTACCAGGACATTGCCCATGCCACGCATATGGCAAGCCGCTACGCGGCGTTCGACGCCACGGTGCACAACGATGCAAAAAACGGCTTCAAGCCCGAGGCACAGTTGGCCGAGGAAGTGCGCAGACGCTACTTCGGCACCCCCGACGCGCCCATCAGAACCGACGATGCAGCCGACGATTCCCGGGCCCATCAGAACCCGCTCTGGACCGACCCCCGGGGCAAGCCGCTGATCCGCAACTTCTCCGACGTCGCGGTCACTTTCGGCGAAGACGAGGCCCCTTCGCACAGCCAGGCCTTCAAGGGCAGCAGCGACGGCAAGCCCTTCAGCCTGATGCCCCTGGCGAACCACAAAACGCTCGACCTGCAGGCCCGGGGCATCTACCGCGTCAACGTCTCCGTGCCCCTGGCCAACCTGCCCGAAGGCATCGTCAGCTACACGCCTTTCGACAAAATCGATCTGCGCATCACGCGCCATACCAGCGTGCTGATCGATCCCTGGGCCGCGGAATCGGTGCAGCAGACCATGGACCGCTTTGGCAAGCTCGTCCCGCTGAACAGCCTGTTCTCCTCAATCGAAGCGGCGCTGGACATCGTCATCCCGTTCTTCGAGTTGGGGGATGTATCGGCCCCCCAATTCGGGCGCCTGGAGCTCTGGCAGGACGTGGTGCCCGAAGACCGCCTCAAGGCCGACGAGTCCAGGAACTGAACCCGCACGACAGCAGGCTTCGAAATCATGCAACACGCCCCGCCACCACCACGCCCACCGGGGACACGAGCCGCTTTTGCGCGGCCAGGCAGACCCCTGCCCAAGCCCAAGCGCGCCGGCCTGTGCCTTGGCCTGTTGTTGCTGGCCCTGGGCGCACCCGCCGCAAGAGCGCAAGCCTCCTGGCCCGAGGTCGCCCTGCCCGCGCAGGCCCAGAGCTACGGCGTCGGCCAGCAACTGGGAATGAACGGTCTGCCCATGCGCCTGACGGGCTTTGCCACCGAGGCAGCTCCGGAGCAAACCGCCGCGTGGTTTCGCCGCACGCTGGGTCAGCCCCTGGTGGAAAACCGCCTGGGTCGCAAACAGATCCTGGGCCGCGCCGAGGGCGGGTACTACCTGACCGTGCAGATCGAGCCTGGCAGCGACGGCCGGGGCAGCCGGGGCATGGTCGCGGTCACGCAGTTGCCCGGCGCCCCGCAGCCGCAGACCCGGGAGACGATCGCCCATTGGCGCCGCCTGCTGCCGGCAGGCACCCAAATCACCAGCCACCTGCAAGCGCAGGACAACGGCCGGTTCGCGACCCATCTCGTGGCGCTGAACCGGCACGGCGAGCAGCTCAATGCACAGCGGCTCGGCGCGGCCTTGCGCGAACAGGGCTACGCGCTCGAGCGCAGCATTAGCACCGACAGCGCCCAAACCGCCGCCGGCTTGCCCGAACAAGCGGCAGGCCTGACCCTGCTCTTCCGCGGCCCGGGCAAGGAGGCCATGGCCACCATCACGCGCGACGCGCAAGGCCAGACCAGCATCGTGCTGCTCACCAGTGTTCAGTTGGAGCTACTGCCATGAACCGTTGGCGTTTTTCCCCGCGCCGTGCGCACCCCAAGCCAGGGACAGCGCGCAACCGGCTTTCCCGGGCCGCAGGCAGCGCCCCCTCGAAGAAGACGCACCGCAGGCGACCCGGGGGTGCTGCATTGCAATGCGGCCAATCCTCGGTGGAGTACGGCGTGGTCTGCGCGGCCCTGGCCTTCGCGCTCGGCGTGGGCATGCTCGACGACAGCAGCGTGCTGCGCGAGTTGCTCAACGCCTTCCAACTCGCCTACCAAAAGTTCAGCTTCGCCATTTCGCTGCCTATCTGAGTCGCCCGCTTGGCCCCTATCTCTTTCGTATCCCCTTGTTCCATGCTTGCCCCATGAAACTCTCCCCGTTCCGACTCGCCGCCCTGCGGCCCAACAAGACCTGGCTACTCTTTGGGGTGGCGCTGCTGATCGGCCTGGTTGCCGCCTTGAGCGCCCGCAGCTACCTGAGCAGCTATATGGAGGCGATCGAGGCGCGCGCCAAAGGCAAGACCACCGTCCTGCTGGTGGCCAAGCAGGACCTCAAAAAAGGCGATGCCCTGTCCACCAAGACCGTGGCGGTGCGCAACGTTCCGGTGGACTACGCGCATTCCAACGCCATCACGCCCGAGCATTTCGATCGCATCGAGGGCCAGAGCGTCGAGCAAGACATCAAGGAGGGCGAAATCCTGCTCTGGAGCCTCATGCAGACCAAGAAGGCCCCGAGTTTCTCCTCGCGCGTCGGGATCGGGCGCCGCGCGATCACCGTGCACGTCGATGAGATCAACTCCATCTCCGGTCTGCTGGAGCCAGGCGACGCGATCGACCTGATACTCACGCTCGAGCAGGGTGCAAAAAGACCACCTTCCCCTGCTGCAAAACGTCCGGGTCATGGCCACCGGCCAACGCGTGGTGGACGACCCCAAGAGCGGCGAGCGGCGGCAGTATTCCACGGTCACGCTGGACACCACGCAGGCGCAGGCACAGAGCGTGGTCATTGCGCGCGAGGCCGGCAAGATCACGGCGCTGCTGCGCAATCCGCAGGACACGCAGGTCTTGGCGGAGGACAGTGCGGCGATGGCGGCGCTGCTGGGCCTCGCTGGCGACGTGCAGTCCCTGAGCAACTCCGCAGGTTCGACGGGCCGCACGGTACCCGTGCTCTACGGCGGGCGCCGCAGCGACTTCAAGCCCGAGGAACTGATGCTGCGCCAGGCCGCGAACCAGGGCGGCGCCGACGAACCGGCCGCACTACCGCCCGGGCCACCGGCCTCCAACCCCAAGAAGCCAGACCAGCCCCCGGGCAAGCCCGGCGCATTGGTGATTCCCGCTCCACCCCGTGCCGCGCCATGACCCCAGGCCAAACGTTTTCCCACCCGCCCATGCCCCATCGCAGCATTCCGGTCAGCGCTACAGACCACGCATTGCGCTGGAGCCTGGCCCTGGCCTGCGCAACGGCCCTGCCTGCGCCGGCCCAAACGCCCGCTCAGCCAGCATCCGGCACCACGGACCTTGCCGCGCCGCCCGCGCTCTCGCGTGGCGGCTTCGCGCCGGCACTGCGGGCCAAAAAACAGACTCCGGCGGCAGTCTCCGGCCAACCCTACCGCCCCATCCAGAAGCCGGACGACCAGGCCCAGGTGCCCGAGATCGAAATGTTCGTCGGTGAGTCGCGCGTCTTTCCCAGCCCCGGCGTCGCGCGCATTGCCGTGGGCAACGGCAAGGTGCTCACGGCCGCCGCGCTCGACGAGCGCGAAGTCATCATCTTTGCCAACGAGGTCGGGACCTCCTCGCTGTTCGTGTGGAACGAGGAGGGCCGCTACCAGCGCGTCAAGATCAACGTCGTCCCCGGTGACACCAGCCGCTATGCGCGCGAGATCGCCGCGTTCCTGAGCACCATCCCCAACGCCAAGGCCTCCGTCATTGGCGACAAGGTCATCGTCGAAGGCGACAACCTGGGCGACGTCGACCTCAAGAAGATCGAAAGCCTCACAAAACACTATCCGCAAATCGTCAACTTCGCCAACCAGATCGGCTGGGAGCAGATGGTGCTGATGGACGTCAAGGTCGTCGAGTTTCCGGTGAATGAGCTGCGCGAAATCGGCCTGCGCTGGGGTTCCACGGGCGGCGCCAGCGTCGCCGGTCTCTGGGCGCCCGGCCGACGCGGCCACCAAGGGGGGCTGGTCATCGGTGTCCAGAAGCCGCCCATCACCTCCGCGGACGGCAGTGAGTTCACTCCGCTGTCCGGGGGCCTGAACGTCCTGAGTGCGATCAATATGGGCCTGAGCGCCAAGCTCGACCTGCTGGCCCAGGAGGGCAAGGCCAGCATCCTGGCGCAGCCGCAGCTGTCGGCGCGCAATGGGGCCAAATCCGAGTTCCTCGCGGGCGGCGAATACCCCTACACCGTCCAAACCAATGAAGGGCCGCACATCCTCTTCAAGCCCTACGGAATCAAGCTCGACATCACGCCGCGCGTGGATCGCAATGGAGTCATCCGCGCAGAGATCACCAGCGAAGTCAGCCACATAGACTCCTCCATCTCAACCGTTTCCGGGCCGGCGCTGAGCACACGGCGCACGAAAACCGAGTTCAACGTGCAAAACGGCGAAACCATGGTGTTGGCCGGGCTGATGTCGCGCAAGACCAGCGACAACATCGACAAAGTTCCCTTTCTGGGCGACCTGCCGATACTCGGCGCGCTGTTCCGCTCCAAGCGCTTTCAGAACGACGAAACCGAGCTGGTGGTGTTCGTCACCCCGACGGTGATCAACAGCCAGTCGCCCGGCCTGATGCAGCGCGTCGAGCGCGCCACCGAGACCCTGCGCCAGCAGCGCCACGGCGCCGAGCCCTTTCTGACCGCGCCCGGCGCCGCGCCCGCGCATCCGCCGCAGCTCGCGCCCGCCCCCGTGGCCAGCGCCAACGCGAGCATTGCCACGGCCATGCCCGCCCCCGCCCCGATCCGGCAGCCCGACCAACTGGCCGTGCTGCCGGAAGGAACCTCCCCCTTGGAGCCCTTGGTCAGCAACTGGCGCGTGGTGCACGACGGCCTGGTGCTGCACGCCCGGCCCGACGCCGGCAGCGAGGTGCTGCTGCAACTGGGCCAGGGCAGCTTCGTGCGCGCAGCGCCGCACCAACCCCCGACGGCCACCGCCGCCCCAGGCTGGCGCGCCGTTGCGGTCGGCGCATTGCAAGGCTGGGTGCGCGACGCAAGCCTGCAACCCGTTGCGCATCTGCTCAGCATCGCTGCACCGCCTGACGGCGCGC
>NZ_AFAL01000516.1 GCF_000193225.1 Verminephrobacter aporrectodeae subsp. tuberculatae At4
CACCCCGTTTGGCATGCTGACGCAGCCGCGCCTGCGCGCCGGTTTCGACTTCCTGCGCCTGCGCGCGGATATCGGCGAGGTGTCGGAAGCCCTGGCCGCGTGGTGGCAGGACTTCCAGGATGCCGACGACGAACGCCGCCAAGACCTCATGGACCAGGCCCGTGAAGAGCAAAAGGCGCGCCCCAAGGCCCCGCCCGTCGCGCGGCGCTTGCCACGCAATGCACCACCCGCCGTGGCCGCAGATCCGGAGCCGGCGCTGCCAGCGCAAGACCACGCCCCCAAGAAGCGCCGCCGCCGGCGCCGCAAGCCCGATGGCGCTGCCGATGGCGCCGGGAACGACACGGCAACCCCGCTGGACTGAGAGCCCGCAGCGCCGGCCCACCACCACCCCATGGCCGAACCGACCGCAGCCCCGCTGGTGCCCGTTTTTATCGGCCTGGGGGCGAACCTGGGTGAGCGCGAGCGCAGCCTGCGCGCGGCTCTCGCGACCATGGACGGCCTGCCCGGAACGCGCGTGCAGCGCGTCTCCCCCCTGTACGGCAGCGCCAGCCTGTACGCGCAGGGGCCCGACTACCTCAACGCCGTGGCCGAACTGCGCACCACCCTCGCGCCCGGGCCGCTGCTCGCGGCGCTGCAATCCATAGAACGCGCCGCAGGCCGCGCGCGCCCCTACCGCAACGCGCCGCGCACATTGGATCTGGACATTCTGTGGTTTGGCGACTTGGTCATCGACAGCGCGGACCTGGCCGTGCCCCATCCCCGCATGGCCGAACGCGCCTTCGTGCTGCGGCCCCTGGCGGATCTGGCGCCGGAGCGCATCGATCCAGCCGCTTTGCAGGCCGTGGCAGGGCAGCCGATCAGGCAGTTGCAAGGCCCGGACTGGGCCGCTGGCAGCTCAATGGAAACACCCCGCATGGGGCGCGGGTGAGGTGCAGCGCCAGGGGAATCCGGGGCCGTGAACCCGGTCAACCCCGCTGCTGGTATGGGCAAAAAAAAGCCTGGCTACGCGGGCAAGCCCGTTGGCTGGCTTTAAAAACGACTCTTGCGGGCTCGTTGATGAACCCGGGAGTCGCCCCACGATGAAACGGACAACCGTCGGCGGTTCCTTATTTGGTCAGGATCAGCTTGCCCAGCTTGGTGGCCTGCAGGCGGTACACCGAGCCGTTGTGGCTGATGGTCACGGCCTTCTGGCCCTGGAGCAGGGTGCTGCTGTCGAAGGAAAAAGCCATGGTCCCTGCGCAACGGGCGGCGGCGGCGGCGGCGCTGGGCACCCCTGCCCTGTCGGCGGGGACGGGATGCAGAAGCGGGAAGGAGGAGGTCATGGAGGCTTGCATGGAGTTTTCCTGTGGCATTGCGGGGCGCTTTCTGGAAATGATAACGATTCGCAATTGCAAGTCAAGCGAATTCTGCGCTTCTGCCGCCGACGGCCCGCCCGGGTGTTTCCGCGCGCTTGCGTGGTGGATGGCTGAATTGGGCGCTACAGCTACAGCGCCGCGCTCAGGATGTCCCGGTAATCCTCGGGCGTGGCGACGCGCGGATTGGTTTTGTGGCAGTGGTCCGCCATGGCGCCGGCGATGATTGCGTCAAACATGGCGCGCGTCACGCCCAGCGCGGCCAGGCCCGTGGGCAGGTCCAGGCGGGCGTTCATGGCGCGGATGGCGTGCGCAATATCGCCGCCAGAGGCCAGACCCATGGCGTGGGCCATGCGCTCCAGGCGCTGTTCTTTCTGCACCGACTCGGCCTCGGCGTTGAAGCGCACCACGGCCGGCAGGAACAGGGCGTTGAGCGTGCCATGGTGCAGGCGCGGGTCGATTCCACCCAGGCTGTGGCTGAGCGAGTGCACGGCGCCCAGGCCCTTCTGGAACGCCAGGGCGCCCTGCATGCTGGCGCTCATCATGTGCAGGCGCGCGCCGCGGTCGGCGCCGTTGCGCGTGGCCTGCTCGATATGCGCCCAGCCGCGGGCCAGGCCGTCGAGCGCAATGCCGTCGGCGGGCGGGTTGAAGGCGGCCGACATGAAGGTTTCCATGCAGTGCGCGATGGCGTCCATTCCCGTGGCCGCCGTGAGCCGGGGCGGCAGGCCGAGCGTGAGTTCGGGGTCGCAGATGGCGGCCTTGGGCAGCAGGTGCCAGGAGTGAAAACCGAGCTTGCGCTGGTCGTCGACGATGAGGATGGCGCCGCGCGCCACCTCGCTTCCCGTGCCGCTGGTGCTGGGCACGGCGATCAGCGGCGCGGCGCGCTCGGTGATGCGCGGCGCACCGCCCTCGATGGTGGCGTACTGCCTGAGCGGCCCGGCGTGCGTGGCGGCAATCGCGATGCCCTTGGCACAGTCCATGGCCGAGCCACCGCCCACGGCGACCAGGCCGTCGCAGCCCTGGGCCTGGTAGATCTGCACCGCGGCGCGCACGGCGGCTTCTGTGGGGTTGGAGGGCGTCTGGTCGAAAACCGCCACAGGCAGGTCGTGCAGCGCGTCGAGCGCCTTCTGCAGCACGCCCGCGGCCCGGACCCCGGGGTCCGTGACGACCAGCGGGCGCGTGATTGCGGCGCGCGCGCATTCCTGCCCGAGCAAGCCGACGGCGCCGAATGCAAACTGGATCTGGGTGAGGTAGTGGATGAGAGCCATGGTGTGTGGGGTGCGGTCGGGCCCGGGGATGCAACTACCGGACACTCTACAAGCCGCAAGGGCGGCAGGACACAAAGCAAACCCGCATCCCCTGGCCTGATCCGTCGCGTCAGCGACAGCGTGGGTGGCACCGGCACACGCGGGCGGCGGGCGCGTTGCGCGCCGCCTCCCTCCGGAAGAGGCGATGTCAGAACCCCAAACTGGCGAGCAAGTCGTCCACCTGCGACTGGTCGGTGACCACGTCGGGGGTGTTCTGCGGGTCCACCACCGGCCCATGCAGGCGCGCGCGCGCAGACTCCACGGCAGCAGCGGCGGCGGGGGGCGACGGCGCGGTCTGTATGAGCAGTTGCAGCAGTTGCTCTTCCAGGGTGGACGCCAGATGCACCACACGGGCGATCACCTGGCCCGTGAGGTCATGGAAATCCTGCGCCATCATGATTTCGGTCAGATGCGTGTCGGCCTCGCGCGCCACGCGCTCGACATCGGAGAGGAAATTCATGATTTCCCCCCGGGCCACGGTGGCCACCGGGTCCTTCACCAGGGACGCCCCCACGCGGCGCGCCTCGGCGGCGATGTAGTCGTTCTGCGTCTTCGCCTGGTCCACGCGGTTGAGCACTTTTTCCGCGGCTTCACCGGTCAGGCGGGCGATGTACGACAGGCGGCTCTGCGCGTCGGGCAGTTCGCCCATGGAACTGCGCAGTTTCTCCGCGTAGCCCAGTTCGTCGAGCGCGTCGTGCAGTTGGCGTGTGAGCACGCCGATTTTTTGGCGCACGGCAACGGGCGGGGCAGGCTGCGGGCTGTCGTCGGGTATGTCTTGCATGGTGTCACAACCCCATCTTCTTCAGAATCAAGGTCACTTTCTCTTCGAGCGTCGCCTTGGTGAAGGGCTTGACGATATAGCCCGCCGCCCCCCCCTGCGCGGCCGCGACGATGTCTTCCTTGCGCGCTTCGGCCGTGACCATCAGAACCGGCAGGTGCTTGAGCTTGTCGTCCTTCTTGATCTCGGCGAGCAGTTGAAAGCCGTTCATGTTGGGCATGTTGATGTCGGTCACCACGAAATCGAATCTGCCGTTGCGCAGCTTGTGCAGCGCGACAACGCCGTCTTCCGCCTCGTCGGCATCGGCAAATCCGCTCTCCTTGAGCAGATTGCGCACGATGCGCCGCATGGTGGAGAAGTCGTCAACGATCAAAAAACGCAGGGCAGTGGTCACTGGAGCCCCTTTCGGTCGGAACAGATTGCAGGGATTGTCATGATTGTCATGGGAGGGTGGTTTGGGCGGCAAGCCATGGTCGTTACCTGTCGGGCGCGGGATGCTCCTGCTTTTCATCGAGCAGCGTGGCTGCGGGGATTGCGGGAAGCCCCTTGCCCATGAGCCGTTCTTCGGCCTCCTGGGTCAGCACGGTGATGGTGATGCGCCGGTTCGCGGGCGCGCGCGGGTTCTCCGGCACCAGCAGGTCGCTGGCCGCCAGGCCCACGACGCGGCCCAGCTTGGCGTCCGGCATGCCGGCCGAGACCAGTTCGCGGCGCGAGGCATTCGCGCGGTCCGCCGAAAGCTCCCAATTGCTGTAGCCCCGTTCGCTGTTGCCATAGGGAACGGCGTCGGTGTGGCCTGCCAGGCTGATGCGATTCTCGACACCGCCGAGCGCAGCGCCGATCGCGTGCAGGATGTCCCGCATATAGGGTTTGACCAGCGCGCTGCCGCTGTCGAACATCGGCCGGTTCTGCTCGTCGGTGATCTGGATCAGCAGGCCGTCGGGCGTCATGTCGATGCGGATCTGCGAGCGGTATTCGCTCAGCCGGGGGGTCTCGGTGATCAGTGCGGCGATCCGGGCCTGCAGGGACTCGATGCGCTCGCGGTCCTGCCGCGCGCGTGCGGCTTCGAGTTCCATGCGGCGGCGCTTGGCCTCTTGCAGGCCCAAATTCCGGTTCTGGCCATGCGCCCGGGTCAGATCGTCGCCGCCCCCGGGAATCACGCTGGAGCCGTTGCTGGTCTTCTCGCCACCGGTCAGCGCCGTTTTCAGGGGCGCTGCGAAATAGGCCTGAATCCCCTGCAGTTCCTCCTTCGCGGTCGAGCTCAGCAGCCACATCAGCAGGAAGAACGCCATCATGGCGGTCACGAAGTCGGCGTAGGCGATCTTCCAGACGGCGGAATGCCCGGCGTGGCCGCTCTTTTTGACGCGCTTGATGATGAAGGGGGGTGGGGGTTTCTTTTCAGCCATGGCGACGTGCTGGCTAGTGGCGGGTGGCTACGACTTGCGGCCCTTGACATGCCCCTCCAGCTCCAGGAAGCTGGGGCGCACGCAGGAGAAGATCACCTTGCGGCCAAACTCGATGGCCGTCGTCGGGTTGTACCCCTGCATGCTCGCCAGCAGGGTGGATTTGATGCACTGCAGTTCCTTGGACGCATCCTCGGTCTTTTGCTCGACCAGGCCGCCCAGCGGCTCGACCACCCCGTAAGCGAGCAGGATTCCGAGGAAGGTGCCGAGCAGCGCCGAGCCGATCA
>NZ_AFAL01000515.1 GCF_000193225.1 Verminephrobacter aporrectodeae subsp. tuberculatae At4
GCGCGTCTCGTCGAGCGCGCTGTGCGCGCTCTCCGCGGCAGCGTCCAGGCGCTGCAGATTCAGCACCAGCCGATCGGCCTCGGCCTTGAGCGCTGCGATCGAACGCATCAGCTCGCGCATCTTGTCCAGGTCGCGGCTGAAGTCGTGCGGCTCCAGAATCTCGTCGCGGACCAGATCGTTGACGTCGCCCAGTTCCTTGTAAGCCATGGCCCTGACGATGGACTTGGCGGCGCGTACGGCGTCGTTCTCGCCCACCGCGGTTTTTCCCATGAGCGCGCCGTAGAGGTGCTGCAGGTAGCTGCCCTTGTCCGGAAAGCGCTGCACCACGGTGTCCGTCGCGGCCTGCAGGCGGTGCTGCAACTGCACGTAGAGTTCTCTGAGCGGCAGCGGCGAGCGCGTGAGCGCCTCGCCGCTGCGTCGGGCCAGGTGCTCCAGGGACAGCGCCCGGCGGACGATGAGGAACTGGGGCGTCCCCTGGAGCACGGCGCGCAGCCCATCCTCGACGGCCTCGACACCGACGAGTGCCGTGAACGGCGGGGCCTGTTCGCCAGCGCTCCCGGATGCCTCGAACACGATGCCGGCATAGCTCGTCGAGCGCGCGCGCAGGAACACGCCGTCGGCCTGCTGGCCCAACGCATACGCGGCCAGGGTGCGCGGCTCCTTGGCGCCACGCCGGCTCTGCGTGGATTCGTCCTGGCCGATGTTGAACTGCACCAGGTGCTGGTGGGCAGCGGTCAGCACGGTCTGGATGGCGTCCAGCAGCGTGGACTTTCCCGAGCCCGATTCGCCCGTGAGCAGCACCGTGTCGGCGAAGATCCACTCGCGGTCCTCAAGCGAACCCCAGTGCCAGGTGAGCAGCTTGGCGATCCTCATGGAGCGCGGCTCTCCTGCGCCGCGAAGGAAGAGGCTGCGGGCGCCTTGTTCCCGGCCAGGCGCAGCGCGTCCTCCAGCGCCTCGTCGCTGACGAAGCTCATCACGGGCCGCAGCACGGCCAAGCCCATCTGCATGTCGCCTGCGTCGGCGCCTTCGATGAAATGCAGCACCCGGTGCTTGCGCAGCTCGCGCAGCAGCGCCTGGCGTTCGCTGGCGGACGCAGGAAGGCGATGCGCGAGCAGCGAGACCACGGTCTGCGACAGCTCTTCGAGGCTGATCGCCAGGCGTTCGTCGACCAGTGGCCGGCGCCCGGTGAGCGCCTCGGTGTAGAGAAAGCGCAGCGCGATCACCGCGGCCACGAAATCGCGCGACAGGCGGGCGCGCAGCTTGCGGACTCCGTCCTCCTCTTCCTCTGCGCCGCGCTCACCGGGGGGATACAGGCGCAGCAGGCGCGCGTCGGCGTCGTGCACGAGCGCGAAGCCGATGCAGTTGAACCATTCGCGCAGCAGCTGTTCGCACTGCAGCGCGTCGTCGTACAGCGCGGCTTCGGGGCGCGAATGATCGCGCCAGAGCACGCCGCTGGCCAGCAGGCGGCCGGCCAACTCGGCGAAGCGGGTCCGCTCGACGTTGCCCGAGCCCTCGGTGCTCAGGCGCTGCTCGATGAACTGGGAGAGCGATTGCAGCATGCCCGTCAGCGGTGCCCGGGCGCTTCGGCCTGCACGGGGGTTTGCACTGCGGCGTCGAGTTCGTAGTCGTCGGACTCGAAAAAAGCGTTGCGCAGCCGATCGGCGCACTTGCGCGCGCGCACCAGGTGCCGGCCCTCGGTCGAGCGCGCCGCGCCCACGGCGTGCAGCACGCGCACGACGTCCTCTGCGGTCGCCACCGGCAGTGCGGCCAGCCGGAGCGGGCCCTGCGCGAGGCGGGGCAGGAGGCCTTGCAGCACGTCCTGGTCGCTGAAGGCAAAGGCTTCGGCCTCGGCGCGGCGCAGGGCTGCGTCCAGGCGGCTTGCGGCGTCCACCACCAGGGGAGACGGTTCGGCCACGGGCGCCTCGCGGTCGCGCACCGTCCAGCGCAGCAGGCCCCCAGGCAGACGGACTTCGCAGGTGGCCAGGCGCGCGGCCAGCGCGTCGAGCAGCAGTTCGCGCTGCGCCGCGGGGCGGTCCTTGAGCCAGGCCATGCTGCGGCCCAGCGCGGATTCGGCGCCGTAGTCCAGCGACAGCGCCTGGCGCAGCAGGCTGGTGAAGCGTCGCACGTAGTTGTTCATTTCCGAGCGGAGCATCGGCAGCTTCAGGCTGCACGCCGCGTGCACCATGCTCTCGATGCGGTCGCTCAGCCACAGCATGGGGCTGCGGCCCTGCGCCTCCTGCTCCAGCCAGGGCGCGCGCTGCAACAGATGGCCGTCCACCTGTGCGCGCAGGTCCTCGGCGAGCGCGCGGACCTCGTCCAGCGTCTCGGTGATTTTTCCGCGGTGCCGCTCGGCGGAGTCGGCCACCAGGCGCACCGCGTATTCGCGGGCGAAGCGCTTTTCGACGAACTCGTTGAACTCGCTCCAGGCCACCTTCTGCGCCAGGGCCTCGCGCGTGAGGCTCTGGATCAGCTGGCGGAAATACTCGACGTCGTCCTGCAGGTCCTGCACCACCCGGCTGGCGAATTCATGGGCGTCGAGCAATTCGTCGGCGTCGTGGGCATCCAGAAAGGCGAGCAGCGCCTTGCGCGCCGAGCGCATATTGCGCTGGCGCGTCTTGGTGCGCGAATCGTCCAGTCGGGCAAAGGTTTCGCTGAAAGCCTTTCCCGCGCGGCTGAGCTTGAGCGTCGGCCGCAGGTCGATCGGGTCGCGATAGTCTTCCAGCCAGCCGTGCTCCCTGAGCTTGCGCAGCAGTTCGCTGGCGTAGCTGCGTTCCTCTTCGGCCGGAACCGATCGTCCGGCGTCGAAGGCCAGCGCGCGCAGGGCGGGATCGGCCAGTGCGCGCAGGACCACCCCGAGCACCACGTCCCGTGTCAGCGCTTCGGCGTAGTCCGCGTTCGCGCCGTGCACCCGTTCGTGCAATTGCCGCAGCACCGCCGCGCACAGTTCGCGGTTGTCATGCGTGAGCGGACGGAAGAAATGCTCGTGGGGGGGTGTGAAGAACTGCATGCGCGCGTGCTGGCCGGTACGGGTCGGGCATCCACCTTGCCAGCCAAGCCCGATTCCGGACTCAGAACCGGATTCCCGCGGGATTGCTGGGCGTCGTGGGGGCCTCGTTCACGGGAGGGGGCGTGCGCTGCTCTTTGCGTGCGCTTTGCGCGGGCGGTTTGGCCGCCGCCGACGCCGGCTCCACCGGCTTCACGGCGACGAGCGGGCTTGGCGTGGGCCGGCGGTAGTTGCCCGGCAGCTGCGATTGCTTGGGGTAGCCTGCGGCGTCCAGGTACTGCGTCCAGTCCCCGTCAGAGAAGCCCGCCAGGCGCTGCCCGCCAATCGTGCCAAAGGGCAGGTTGGTGCTTCCGCTCAGGCGCTGGAGCGCCTCGATGTCTTCGTTGCTGGATACGGTGCGCTCGGTGAATGGCACGCCGCGTGTGAGCAGAAGATTGCGCGCGCCGTCGCACGGCGTGCAATCGCTTCCGGTGTAGAGCGTCACGGGAAAGCGGGTGCTGATTTGGCGCAGCTCGTAGGGCAGTGCAGCGTTGGCAGACGGGTCGGCGTCGGCGGGCGCGAGGCTGCGCATGGTCTGCTGCGCGGGGGCATCTGCCGCAGGGCGGTCCGAGAAAGTCACCTTGCCGTCCGGCCCGACGATGCGGTAGACGCCCTGCGCCTGGGCGCTGGCGCAGGCCAAGACCATCAACCAGGGAGCCAGGAAGGGGGGGTGAACAGGGGTCCGTGCATGATCATGCTCCTCATATATTTCAGTGCGTGGGGCGGGCGGTACGCAATGCGTTCGGGGCCGCGGGTTCAGGGTTCAGGCGCCCACCCCTTCCTCGGCCATTCCCTGGTGGCGCAGCAGCGCATCCAGGCGGGGTTCGCGGCCCCGGAAGGCCTTGAAGGATTCCATCGCGGGGCGGCTGCCGCCCGTCTCCAGAATCGCCTGGCGGTAGCGCCGGCCCGTTTCGACGCTGGGTCGGCCATCGCTGTCCGCGGTTTCTTCGAAAGCGGCGTAGGCGTCGGCGCTCAGCACCTCGGCCCATTTATAACTGTAGTAGCCTGCGGCGTAGCCGCCGGCAAAGATGTGACTGAACGTGTGCACGGGCCGGCTGAAGGGCGGCGGCGCGAGCACGCAGACTTCGTCGCGCACCTGCGCGAGCAAGGGCATGCAGTCCTG
>NZ_AFAL01000514.1 GCF_000193225.1 Verminephrobacter aporrectodeae subsp. tuberculatae At4
CCTGTATCGCCCGATCCCGAACCGCCAGGCGCTCGACACGCTGGAGGCCGCGTGGGCCGGCGGCGTGCGCTATTTCGACACCGCCCCGCTGTACGGCTACGGTCTCGCGGAGGTGCGCGTCGGGTCCTTTCTGCGCGAGAGGCCACGCGGCGACTTCCTGCTGTCCACGAAGGTGGGGCGCATCCTGCGCCGCACCGACGCGCAACACCGGGACGGGATCGGCAAGTTCTTCGACGTTCCTTCGCGGGAGGTGGTCTACGACTATTCCTACGACGGCGTGCTGCGCTGCTTCGAGACCAGCTTCGAGCGCCTCGGGCTCGATCGCGTGGACATTTCGCTTTGCCACGACATCGACATCTTTACCCATGGCAGCGCCGAAGCGAGCGCCCGGCGCACGCGCGAGTTCCTCGACGGCGGCTTGCGCGCGCTGTCCGAACTGCGCAGCCAGGGCGTGGTGGACGCGATCGGGATCGGCGTCAACGAGTGGCAGGTGTGCGAAACCGTGGCGCGCAACAGCGACGTCGATCTGTTCCTGCTGGCGGGCCGCTACACCCTGCTGGAGCAGGAGGCGTTGGACAGTTTCCTGCCCCTGTGCCAGAGCCGGGGCATGGGCGTGGTCATCGGGGGGCCCTTCAACTCCGGCGTGCTGGCCAGCGGCGCCAAGCCGGACGCCTGCTTCAACTACGCGCCGGCACCAGAGCCGGTGCTGCGGCGCGTGCGCGAGATCGAGCGCGTGTGCCAGGCGCACGGGGTCGCCCTGCGGGACGCGGCGCTGCAGTTTCCGCTCATGCATCCCGCCGTCGTGAGCGTCATTCCCGGCGCGATCACGACCGAGGAGGTGCGCGGCAACGTTGCTTCCATGGCGGCACCGATTCCCGACGCGCTGTGGCAGGACCTGAGGCGCGAAGGCCTGTTGCGTGCGGACGCGCCGATCGCGCTGGTGCAGGATGCGGCCCGGACGGATTGACGCGCACCCGCATGGCGGGTGTTCCGGGCGGGGGCGGGGGCGCGCGTGAGCCGTGATCGGCGGCGCGGGCCCGCACGGCAGGCCGCGCCTGGCGGTCTAGAATTCGCGCAGCCGGCGGATGAACGCCTGCTCCACCCCCGAGCTCCCATGCAAGACAAATACTTTCCCCATGACGTGGAACGCGCCGCGCACGCGCACTGGAGCGCGTGCGACGCCTACCGCGTGACGGAAGACGCCGGCCGCAAGAAGTTCTACGCCTGCTCGATGCTGCCCTACCCCAGCGGCAAGCTGCACATGGGGCATGTGCGCAACTACACCATCAACGACATGCTCACGCGCCAGCTGCGCATGAGCGGCTACAACGTGCTCATGCCCATGGGCTGGGACGCCTTCGGTCTGCCCGCCGAAAACGCGGCGCTCAAGAACGGCATGTCCCCGGCCCAATGGACGCGCGACAACATCGCGTACATGAAGCAGCAGATGCAGCCCCTGGGCCTGGCCATCGACTGGAGCCGCGAAGTCACCACCTGCGACCCCGCTTATTACAAGTGGAACCAGTGGCTGTTCCTGAGGATGCTCGAAAAGGGCATTGCCTACCGCAAGACCCAGGTCGTGAACTGGGACCCGGTGGACCAGACCGTGCTGGCCAACGAGCAGGTGATCGACGGCAAGGGCTGGCGCACCGGCGCACCGGTCGAGAAGCGCGAGATCCCGGGCTACTACCTGAGGATCACCGACTACGCCGAGGAACTGCTGGACTTCGTGACCGGCGACAAACTGCCCGGCTGGCCCGAGCGTGTGAAGCTGATGCAGGAAAACTGGATCGGCAAGAGCGAGGGCGTGCGCTTTGCCTTTACCCACGACGTTGCGGGCGACGATGGCGCGCCGATCGGCGGGGGCCGGATGTACGTGTTCACCACGCGCGCCGACACCATCATGGGCGTGACCTTTTGCGCCGTGGCGCCCGAGCACCCGCTGGCCGCGCACGCCGCGAGAACCTGCCCTGCGCTGGCCGCCTTCATCGAGGAGTGCCGGACCGGCGGCACCACCGAGGCCGAGCTCGCCACGCAGGAGAAAAAGGGCCTGCGCACCGGCTTGTCGGTCACGCACCCGCTGACCGGCGAGCCGGTCGAGGTCTGGGTCGGCAACTATGTGCTCATGGGCTACGGCGACGGCGCGGTGATGGGCGTGCCGGCGCACGACGAGCGCGACTTTGCGTTCGCGCTCAAGTACGGCATCGAGATCCGGCAGGTGGTGCTGGTCGATGGCGCGCATTTCGACTACCACCAGTGGCAGGACTGGTATGCCGACAAGCAGCGCGGCGTGACCATCAATTCCGACAGCTTCAGCGGCCTGAACCACAAGGACGCGGTGCACGCCGTGGCCCACGCGCTCGAGCAAAAGGGCCTGGGCGAGAAAAAAACCACCTGGCGCTTGCGCGACTGGGGCGTGAGCCGCCAGCGCTACTGGGGCACGCCGATCCCGATCATCCACTGCAGCGTGCATGGCGCCGTTCCGGTGCCCGAGAAGGACCTGCCCGTGGTGCTGCCGCAGGACTGCATCCCCGACGGCTCGGGCAACCCGTTGCAGCGGCATGAGGGCTTTCACGCCGGCGTCACCTGCCCGGTATGCGGCCAGGGCGCGCGCCGCGAGACCGACACCATGGACACCTTCGTCGATAGCGCCTGGTACTTCATGCGCTATTGCGACCCGAAGAACGACCAAGCCATGGTGACCGATAGCGCCAACTACTGGATGCCCATGGACCAGTACATCGGCGGCATAGAGCACGCCATCTTGCACCTGCTGTACGCGCGCTTTTGGACCAAGGTGATGCGCGACCTGGGCCTGGTGCAGGTCGATGAGCCCTTTACCCGGCTGCTCACGCAGGGCATGGTGCTCAACCATATCTACAGCCACCGCAGCGACAACGGCGGCCGGGACTACTTCTGGCCGCAGGATGTCGAGCATGTGCACGACGCGGCGGGCAAGATCATTGGCGCCCGGCTGGTCCGCGCCGTGGGCGATCTGCCGGCGGGAGCGGCCATCGCCTACGAGGGCGTGGGCACCATGTCCAAGTCGAAAAACAACGGCGTCGATCCGAAGGACCTGATCGGCAAGTACGGCGCCGACACCGCCCGTCTGTACACCATATTCACCGCCCCGCCCGAGGCCACGCTCGAGTGGAACGACGCCGCCGTCGAAGGCAGCTACCGCTTTTTGCGCCGGGTGTGGAGCTTTGGCGCCCGGCTGTCTGCCACCGACGTGCAGGCGGCCGTGCCGGCCGGCGCCAGCGGAGCCCGGGATGCGGCGTTCGGCAAGGGCGCCAAGGCCCTGCGGCGCGAGATCCACCAGTTGCTCAGGCAGGTGGACTATGACTACCAGCGCATGCAGTACAACACCGTGGTTTCGGGCGCGATGAAGATGCTCAACGCGCTCGAAGACTTCCAGGCCAGCGACCCGGCCGATCCCCTGGCGCTGACCGAGGGTTTCGGCATTTTGCTGCGCTGCCTGTACCCGGTCACGCCGCACATCACGCACGGCCTGTGGAGCGGCCTGGGCTATGCGGCCGCACTCGGTGATCTGCTCGACGCACCCTGGCCGCAGGTGGACGCCCAGGCGCTGGTGCAGGACGAGATCGAACTCATGCTGCAGGTCAACGGCAAGCTGCGCGGCGCGATCCTGGTGCCCGCGCAGGCCGACAGGACCGCGATCGAGCGCATTGCCTTGGCCAGCCCGGTCTTTGCCGCGCAGGCCGCCGGGGTCGCGCCCAAGCGCGTGATCGTGGTGCCCGGACGCCTGGTGAATGTGGTGCTGAAATGAAATCCCTCCGAGTCGCCTGCGGCGGATCCCTGGGGTGTGCCCGTTCTCTCCGGTCGTGGGTGACGGAGCGCATGGATGCGTAAGCGGCGCGCATGGCTGTGCTTGGCCACCCTGGCCCTGCTTCCCGCCTGTGGTTTTCGGCCGCGGGGCGTGCCGGCGTTCAGTTTTGATTCGCTCTACATTGCGGCGCCCATGGGTTCGCCGTTCGCGCGGCAGTTGCAGCGGACGCTGGAGGGCGCGGGCACGCAGCTCAGGGTGCTGCGCGATCCGGCCGAGCTGCCGGGCGCGCAGGCCATTTTTGCCCTGCTGCAAGAGCAGCAGGAGCGCGTGGTCGTGGGTTTGAACGCGTCGGGACAGGTGCGGGAATTGCAACTGCGGCTGCGCATCCGCTTTCGCCTGCACACGCCTGCGGGCGGGGAGTTGATTCCCGAAACCGAGCTGCTGCAGCAGCGCGACATCAGCTACAACGAAAGCATCGCCCTGGCCAAGGAGGCCGAAGAGGCCCTGCTGTACCGCGACATGCGGACCGATCTGGTGCAGCAGCTCATGCGCCGCCTGGCGGCCGCCAGGCAGCCCTGACCCCCCCTGGGGACGAGGGCGCGCGCATCAGCGTGCTCTTGCCAAACAGCGACTCCACCAGGTCCACTGCCAGTTCCGCCGTCCGGTTGCGCAGATCCAGCGCCGGGTTGAGCTCCACAATGTCCAGCGAGGCCAGCCGGCCGCTGTCGGCGATCATCTCCATGCACAGCTGCGCCTCGCGGTAGGTCGGGCCGCCGGGCACCGTGGTGGCGACACCGGGCGCGATCTCGGGGTCCAGAAAATCCACGTCAAAGCTGACGTGCAGATGGAAATCGGCGTCCGAGGCGTCGAGCCCGGCCAATGCCTGCTGCATGGTCTGGCGCATGCCGACCTCGTCGATGTAGCGCATGTCGAAGACTTCCAGCCCCTGTTCATGCACCAGGCGCTTTTCGCCCGGGTCCACGCTGCGCACGCCGATCAGGCGGATCTGCTGCGGGCGCAGCGCCGGCGCGCCGCCGGGCAGGCTGGCCAGCTGCGTCAGCGCCCCCGGGCCCAAGCCGCACAGGCAGGCCAGCGGCATGCCATGCAGGTTGCCGCTGGGCGTCAGGGCGCTGGTGTTGAAGTCGGCGTGGGCGTCGAGCCACAGCACGCGCAGCGGCTTGCCCAGCGCGGCGCAGTGGTGCGCCACGGCGCTGATGCTGCCCAGCCCCAGGCAATGGTCACCCCCGAGCAATATCGGCAGATGGCCCTGGTGCAACGCGGCGGACACCGCGTCGAACACGCTCTGGTTCCACTGCACCACCTCGGGCAGATGGCGGTAGCCCTGCACCGGCGTTTGCCAGGGATTCGCCGGGCCGCTCAGATTGCCCTGGTCGAGTACCCGCAGGCCATGGTTCTCCAGCGCCGTTTGCAGCCCGGCCACACGCAGGGCGTCCGGCCCCATGGCCGCGCCGCGTGCGCTGGCTCCGATATCGGTGGGGGCGCCGATGAGCGCGATCGGGCGGGTGGATGCTGCGCGGTGCTGGGTGCTGGGGTTCATGGCTTGGTCGGACTCTTTTGGCGGACGCTGTCCACGCCCGGATACGGATACTGCACCATGGCGGCGCTCGGGGTCGGATTCTCCAACGGCGCAGCACCCGGGCAAAGCGCGAAAGCCGTGCCATCGCCCCCGCAAACCCTGCTTTTTGCGCGCGGGACGTTTTGCCGGCCCCGATCGGAGCGGCGCTACACTTTGCCGCATGCAAGTCGCCCTGGACCAACTTTGCGCGCATCTTCAGCGGGGCCTGGCGCCGCTGTATGTGCTGCATGGCGACGAACCGCTGCTGCAGCAAGAGGCGGCAGATGCGATTCGCGCCGCAGCCCGGTCCCGGGGCCACACCGAGCGCCATGTGTTCACCGTGTCGGGCGCGCACTTCGACTGGAGCGCGGTGCTCGCGGCCGGGGGCTCGCTGAGCCTGTTTGCCGAGCGGCAGATCGTCGAACTGCGCATCCCCACGGGCAAGCCCGGAAAGAACGGCAGCGCAGCCTTGCAGCAGCTGGCCCAATCGGCCCGGGGCAACGACAGCACCCTGACGCTGGTGCTGCTGCCGCGCCTGGACCGGGCCATGCGCGCCGGCGACTGGTTTGCCGCGCTTGCCGCCGAGGGCGCCGCGGTACAGATCGACCCCGTCGAGCGCGGCGCGCTGGCGCAATGGATCGCCCGGCGCCTGGCCGCCCAGGGCCAGCGCGTGCGGGCCGGCGAGGAAGGCCAGCGCACGCTGCAGTTCTTTGCCGACTGCATCGAAGGCAACCTGCTCGCCGCCCACCAGGAAATCCAGAAGCTGGCGCTGCTGCACCCGGCCGGCGAGCTGACGCAGGCCCAGGTCGAAGCCGCGGTGCTCGACGTGGCGCGCTACGACGCGTTCCAACTGTCCGAAGCCGTGCTCGCCGGGCAGACCGCCCGCGTGCAGCGCATTCTCGATGGCTTGCAGGCCGAAGGCGTGTCCGAGGTGCTGGTGCACTGGGTGCTGGCCGAAGACATCCGCGCGCTCTGGCGCGTGAAAGGCGCGCTGAGCGCCGGCCACCCGCTGCCGATGGCGCTGCGCGAGAACCGCATCTGGGGCCCCAAGGAGCGGCTGTTCGAGCGCATCCTGCCCCAGGCCAGCGCCGCGGCACTGGCCCGGCTGCTGCAATCGGCGCACACCGTCGACGGCATCGTCAAGGGCCTGAAGCTGCCCGACTGGCCCGCCGACAGCTGGCTCGCGCTGCAGCGGCTGGCGCTGCAACTGTGCCGGCTGACGCAGGCTGCGCGCTGACCGGATCTGACCGCCTGTCGGGCCGCGCCTGGTGGGCCATTGGTGGGCCATTGCGGCACAATCGCCCGATGGACACGCTGCACTTGGCTGAACACATGCGCACCCTCGGCCACCAGGCCCGGGCCGCCGCTGCGCTGATGGCCAGGGCGCCGGCGGCCAGCAGGAACCGGGCGCTGACGGCGCTGGCCCGGCGCTTGCGCGACAACACCCCGGCGCTCCAGACCGAGAACGCCCGCGACCTGGAGCAGGCCCACGCCGCCGGCCTGGCCGCGCCCATGGTCGATCGCCTGAAGCTCGGCCCCCAGGTGCTGGAAACCTGCGCCCAGGGGTGCGAACAGCTGGCGGCCATGCCCGACATCATCGGCGAGGTTCTGGGCCTCAAGCAGCAACCCAGCGGAATCCGCGTGGGCCGGATGCGCGTGCCGATCGGCGTGTTCGGCATGGTCTACGAGAGCCGCCCGAACGTGACCGTGGAGGCCGCCAGCCTGACGATCAAAAGCGGCAACGCCTGCATTTTGCGCGGTGGCTCCGAGGCCATGGCCTCGAACCAGGCGCTGGCCCGGCTGGTGCAGCAGGCGCTCGCCGAGGCCGGCCTGCCGCCAGACGCGGTGCAACTGGTGCAGACCACCGACCGCGCCGCCGTGGGCCAACTCATCGCCATGCCCGAGTTCGTCGATCTGATCATCCCGCGCGGCGGCAAGGGGCTGATCGAGCGCGTCAGCCGCGATGCCCGGGTGCCGGTGATCAAGCACCTCGACGGCAACTGCCACACCTACGTGGACGCCCCCTGCGACGTGGCCATGGCCGTGAAAGTGGCGGACAACGCCAAGACCCACAAATACAGCCCCTGCAATGCCAGCGAGGGCCTGCTGGTGGCCAGGCCCGTGGCCGCCGAGTTTCTGCCCCGGATCGGCGCCGTGTACGCCGCCAAGGGCGTGGAAATGCGCGCCTGCCCCGAGGCGTTGGCGATTTTGGCCGCTGTGGCCGGCGCCAAACTGGTGCCCGCGACCGAGCAGGACTGGTTCGAGGAATACCTCGCGCCCATCATCAGCGTGAAGGTGGTGGACGGTGTGGACGCGGCCATTGCCCATATCAACCACTATTCCAGCCACCACACCGACGCCATCCTGACCACGCACCACGGGAACGCCCAGCGCTTTTTGCGCGAGGTCG
>NZ_AFAL01000513.1 GCF_000193225.1 Verminephrobacter aporrectodeae subsp. tuberculatae At4
CGCCGCGCCGCCCGCCGAGCGGGTGCCGGTGACGAACCAGGCGCGCCGGGGCCTGGCGAACGTGCTGCTGATTTTCCGCGGCGTCTACCTGCCCCGCACCCTCCTCGCGGCCACCGTGCAGATTGCGCAGTCGATCCAGTATTTCGCGGTCGGCTGGTACCTTCCCCTGATCAGCGCGGCCCTGTTCGGCAAGGGCTTCGTCTACGCCACCACCGGGGCGCTGGTATTCAACCTGTGCGGCATCTTCGGTGGCTTTCTGTCGCCGCTCATCGGCCGCAGGCTGGGTCTGCGCCGCGCCTCGGCATTCGGCTTCGCGGCGGTATTCGCGATGCTGCTGATCCTGGGTCTGCTGCATGGAAAAATGCCCATGTGGGCGGCCGTCGTCGTCCCCTCGCTGTTCATCCTCTTTCACTCCGGCGGCCCGGGCGCGAATGGCAAGAGCCTGTCCTCGTTGTCGTTCCGCAGCGAACTGCGGGCGGGCGCGAATGGCATCATCGGCGCGCTCGGATCCACCGGCGCCGCGCTGGGCCTGCTGATCTTTCCGCTGTTTCGCGCGAAGTATGGGCTCGAGACCACCTTTCTGATCCTCTCCGTCGTTCCGCTGCTCGCCAGCATCGTCTGCTTCTCGATCGACTGGGATCCCACGCGCACGACGGTCCATCCCGACAACGAGCCCGGCGCCCCGCAGTTCGAGGACGATCCCTGCGCGCAGCGCTCCGGCCTCGTGCACCCCGCCGTCGGGAAGTCTGCGCCATGACGCAGGGCCGGCACGTCATTCTCGCGATCGACGAGGGAACCTCCGGAACACGCGCCGCGGTCGTGGGCGCCGACGGCCGGGTCGCGTGCCTCGAATACACGGCGCTGCGCGTCGATTCGCCCCGCCCCGGCGTGGTCGAGCAGGATGCGAATACCCTGCTCGACAGGACGCTCGACGTCGCGCGCGCGACCCTCGCGCAGGCGGCGCGCGAGAGGCTGAACGTGGTCGCAGCGGCCATCACCACCCAGAGGGCGACCGCCGTCCTGTGGGATACGCAGACCGGCCGCGCGCTGGTGCCCGCCATGGTTTGGCAAGACACGCGCCATGCCGCCGATCTCGAGCGCCTGGCGCGGGCATGGGATCCGCGGCTGCGCCCCGCCGTCGGCCGTCCGAGCGGCGTGCGCTCGCCGTACCTGTGGGCCGCCCGGCATCTGCTGGAGACCCCGGCTGTCGCCGAGGCCTGGCGCAGGCGGCGCCTGGCCTTCGGCACGGTGGACGGCTGGCTGCTCTGGCATCTGTCGACGCAGCGCGCCAGCGTGAGCACGCCGACCAACGCCACGTCGTGCAACGCCTACATGCTGTCCGAGCACCGCTACTGCCTGGACTGGATCGACGCATTGGGCTTTCCGCAGGAGCTCTTGCCGGCGCTGCGTGAGGACGTCGATGACTTTGGCCGCACGCGCAGGGAGTTGCTCGGAATCGACGTGCCGATCCTGGCCTGCGCGGGCGACCAGCTCGCCGGTGCGGTCGGGCTCGGCTGCCTGGACGCCGGCCAGTCCATGTGCCTGCACGGCACCGGCAGTTTCGTCGATCTGCTCATCGGCAACGCGCTGCCGGCGCGCAGCGGCGCGTGCGACGGCACGCTGACGATGACGGCGCGCCGGCACCACGGCGTATCGCATTTCTCGGTGGAGACCTTTGTGGCGACCACCGGGTCGGCGCTTGACCGGATCTGCGAAAAATTGCGCTGGTTCGAGAACGCCAGGCAAATCAGCGCGCTCGCCGCGACCGTCTCCTGCGCGCGCGGCGTGACCTTCATCCCCGCGCTCACGGGCCTGCGCGTACCGCAAATGCAGCCTGCCGCGCGCGCCGCGCTGACCGGCGTGTCGCTGGCGACCACGCAGGCCGAACTCGCCTACGCCATTCTCGAGGGCATTGCGCACTCCGTCGCGTCCTGCGTGCAGGCCAATGGCGACACCGCCGGTGTCCTGGCCACCGACCTCGTGGTCGGTGGCGGCCTGTCCGGCAGCGACGCGCTGCTGCAGATGCAGGCCGACCTGACCGGCCTGCCCATCCGGCGGACGCAGGAGACCGCCCGCGCGAGCCTGCGCGGCGTCGCCTACCTCGCGGGGTCCACGGGTCTGCTGTGGGATTCGCTGCAACAGGCGCGCAGCACGATCGCCGCCGACGCCGTGTTCGAGCCGGCCATCGGCGCCGACGAACGGGCCCGGCGCCGCGCGCTCTGGCATGCGCGCGTGGCCTGCGAACTCGGGCACGCCGCCGCTTTTGCCGCCACGCATTGAACCGGAGAAACGAGACCCATGATGCCTCTGCCATCGCGCAGCACGATCCGCGAACGCGCGGCCATGACCGGCACCGAGCCCTTGCGCTGGGTGCGTGCGCAACAACTCGACCGGCTGGCGAGCGAAACGTTCGACGTGCTGATCATCGGCGGCGGCGTCACCGGCGCTTACGCCGCGCTGGACGCGAGCCTGCGCGGCTACCGCGTGGCGCTGGTGGAGAAAAGCGATTTCGCGTCCGGCACCTCGTCCAAGTCGTCGAAGATGGTGCACGGCGGCCTGCGCTACATCGAACAGGGCAACCTCGGTCTGGTGCACCGTTCCCTGCTTGAGCGCCAGCGCCTGCGCCGCAACGCGCGCCATCTGGTGCAGCGCTTGCCGTTCCTGTTCCCGGTCATGGAGCGCGGCGGTGTGTTCGACAAGCGGCTCGCCAAGGCCTTTGAAAGCCTGTTGTGGACTTACGACCTCGCCGGTGGCTGGCGCGAAGGCATCCTGCACCAAAAGCTGACGAAGGCCGAAGTGCTGTCGCACTGCCCCACCTTGAATGAGGAGCAGCTCCTCGGCGGATTCCTGTACTTCGACGCCCGCGTCGACGATGCCCGCCTCACGCTCAGCATCGCGCGCACCGCGGCGTTCCATGGCGCCACCCTCGTGAACCATGCGCAGGCCACGGAA
>NZ_AFAL01000512.1 GCF_000193225.1 Verminephrobacter aporrectodeae subsp. tuberculatae At4
CGACGCCGCCGTGCGCGCGGGAATCCGCGCCGCCGCGCTGTGCGTGCTGCAGGCCGGCGCCCAGCCCTCGATCCCCAGCCGCGCAGCCGTTGCGCAAAGCGCGCAGCCTCCCGACCCGATCCGGCTGTAAAACGCGCCCGCCTCAGCCCTGGCGCGTCCGGCAATCACGCCGCCACGGCCTGAAGCCGAGCCACAGCACGATCCCCGGCAATTGCAGCAGCAGATTCAGCCCCAGTGCCGCACGGTATGCGGCTTGCGGATACTGCCCCTGGTGCGGGATCCACTGGGTGATCAGCAGGCCCAAACCCCATTGCACGCCGAAAGCCAGCAGGAACACCAGCAGATTGAACGAGGTGCTCACCCGGCCGGTCAGGTGGCCGGGCACGCTCTGCGCCACGATGGCGTAGTTCATCGTGGTGGCGGTGCCGAAGAAGCTGAAGCCCACGGCCACGACCAGCGGATGCACTGCGAGCGTTCCAGGACCCAGCACCATGAGCAGTTGGAACAGCAGAAAGAGGACGGTCCCCGTGCCGCATACGAGCACTGGCTTGAAGCCGTATTTCTGCACCGCGTCGGTGATCCAGCCGAAGAACAGCGAACCCGCGACCATGGCAACCGTGCCGGCGAACAGCACCTGCGCGACCTGCGGGCGCGCCAAATGGCCCACGTCGCGCAGCCACGGAGCCATCCACAGGCCCTGCACCGCCATGTAGGTGGCGTGCGCGAACAGCGTGTACAGCGCGAGCCGCCAGAACGACCACGCCCGGTACAGTTCGCCCACGGTGCGGACCATGTCGCGCAGGCGCGTCTGCGTTTTCTGGCCAGGGTGTTCGGGAACCACTCCGAAGATGAGCGCGCTGACCAGCAGCGTGCCGGCTGCAAGCGCCAGGAAGGCGCCGCGCCAGTCGGTCAGGCCCAGCGCCCACTGCATGGGCGTGGTTGACGCCATCGCACCCATTCCGCCGACCGCGAGCAGGATCGCGGTGCTCAGCGGCAACCGCTCCTGCGGCAGCCACAGCGAACCGGCCTTGATCGCCGACATCAGCGAGCCGGCCACGCCCAGGCCGATCATGCCGCGCGCCAGCACCAGTTCGCCCAGCGACTGCGCCCGCGCAAACAGCACCGCACCGGCGGCGGCGACGAGCAGCATGGGCCCCTGGACCTTGCGCGGGCCAAAGCGGTCCAGCGCCACGCCGATGGGCAGCTGCGCTGCGGCAAACGTGAGGAAGTAGGCGCTGGTCAACAGGCCCAGGCTGCCCGCGGCCAGGCCCAGGTCGTGCGCCAAGTCGGGGTACACCACCGCGTTGACCGTGCGGTAGAGATAGGAAATGAAATGCGCCAATGCGAACGGCAGCAGCACGGTCGCCAAAAGAACCGCCAAGCCGGGGCCGCTGCGCGCTGCCTGCGGCGGGTCGGCCACGGCAGACTCCGGGGCCCCGGTGACGGGCTGCGCGGCTGCGGCGCTGGCTGGGTCATTGGCTTGCATGGCTTGTCACCGTATTGCATGGGTGGAATGGGCAGGGTGCCGACCGTGGGCCATGGGGCGCTGGGCAACGCACGGCCGGCCGGGCACTATAGGCGAAGCGCGCCCGCATCCACCAAGGAATCCAATCGCTGAAAGGCACGCGGGGGGCACGCCGGCCCCAGGAGAAACGGTGAAAATCCGGCATGCTCCCCGCCGAACAATCCCCCCAAACCCTCTCGCCCAGTCTGTGGCCGGCCTTCGGTCTGGGGTTGGCGGCGGCAGTCAGCAACGGCTTTGCGCGCTTTTCCTATGCCCTGGTTCTGCCGGCGATGCGCGAGAGCTTCGGGTTGAGCTACGCCGAGGCCGGGTGGTTGAACACTGCCAACGCCCTGGGCTATGTGATCGGCGCCCTGTCCGGTTACTGGTTGCTGCGTTGGCGCCGTCCCAGCGAACTGTTTTCCGCCGGTCTGTGCATGACGGTCGCCACGCTGGTCTTCACCGGGTTTTGTTCGAGCTTGGTCGGTCTGAGCGTGGCCCGTTTGCTCTCGGGCATTGGCGCGGCCTGGGCGTTTGCCTGCGGGGGGGCCTTGATTGCCGTCCGCTATCAGGATTTTCCGAAGCGCTACGGGATCGCGACCGGGGTGTTCTTCTCCGGCGCGGGGATCGGTATTTCGGTCTCCGGATTGTTCGTCAGCCCGGTGCTCGCAGTGACGGGTCCGGCGGGATGGATGTACGCGTGGTGGGTGCTTGGCTTGCTCGCTGCGCTGGGGTCGCTATGGCCACTGCGCGAAGCTTGGCGCGTCCATGGGGGTGGCAATAGCGCCTCGGCGGCGCGCTTGCCCCTGTCGGGCCTGAAATCGGCGCTGCTCGGATATTTCATTTTTGCCGCCGGCTATATCGTCTATATGACGTTCATCTTCGCCCTGCTGCGCAACCGGGGCCTGTCCTGGCAATGGGGGACTGCGATCTGGGTCGTGCTCGGCGCCGGGGTCTCTTTGTCGCCCTTCGTCTGGCGCCGGGCGCTCAAGGACATGCCACCGGAATTGGTGCTGTCCGCGAGCTGCGCGACGACCTTCGTCGGCTCGGTGCTCCCGTTGCTGGAAAGCAGCCTCGCAGCCTGCATCGTTTCGGCATTCATTTTCGGCCTGGGCATGTTCATCGCGCCCTCATCCGTCGCCGTGCTCCTGCGCAAGAGCATGCCGACGGAACTGCTGGCCAAGGGCATGGCCTTTTTCACCGTGGTATTTTCCGTTGGCCAGGCCATCGGACCATCGCTGGCCGGTTGGGTCGGCGATCGGGGGACGCTGGACACGGCGTTGCTGGCAGGGGCGGCACTGCTGCTCGCATCCACCCTGGTGCCTCTTGTTGGTTACTTGCTGCCAGCGGGTGCGGGCGGAACAAATTCGTAATGCCCATCCCCTGCTGCGGGTCAGGGGCCAAGCGATCCTGGTCGCCCGGCACGCGTGTCCAACCCGGGGTGACTACTGCCGTGCCGTGCGCACGTTGCGCGGCAGGCCCTGCGGGCGGCTGGTGCGCAGCGGGTTGATGTCGATTCCCCGCGGCGCGTGTAGCGCGCGTACACGGTCAGCGCGCCGGGTTGGCAGCGTGTCCACAGGTCCATGAAGATGCGCTCCACGCATTGCTCGTGGAATTCGCTGTGCCGGCGAAAGCTCACGAGGTATTGCAGCAGCCCTTCCTGGTCGATCTGCGGGCCGCTGTAGGCAATCTGCACGCTCGCCCAGTCGGGTTGGCCCGTCACCGGGCAATTGCTCCGGAACAGCTTGCTGGTCAGCACCTCGGACACGGGCGCCGCGTCGAACCGCGCACGCAGCAACTCGGGCGCGGGCTGGTAGTGCGTGCATTCCACGTCCAGCCGGTCCAGGCTCAGGCCGTCGAGTTCGTGCACGGGCTCCTGGTCAAACCGTTCGGGGCCCAGCAGCGTCACCCCTACCGCGGCCGAACGCTCGGCGCCGCGCCACACGGCCTCGCCCAGGTCGGCGCGGATGCGCGCCTGCACCTGCGCGGCGTCGGCGAGGCAGGTGTTGTTGAAGCTGTTCAGGTAGAGCTTGACGGATTTGCTCTCGACGATGTTCGGCGTTTCGCAGGGCACCGTGATGTGCGCCAGGGCCAGTTGCGGCTTGCCGCGCGCATTCAGCCACGACAGTTCAAACGCCGTCCACAGGTCGGCCCCGAAAAAGGGTGCGGCGCCGGTGATGCCGATCTCTGCCCGCTTGTCGGCACGCGGGATGGGAAAGAGCAGCGCGGCGTCGTACTGGTCGACATAGGTCGATGCCTTGCCGAGCCGGGATTGTTCTGGCGGGTTCATGGTCTGCACGGTTGCGTCATGTTTTCAGCGGCTGAAGGTGCGCGGATACGCAAGCCGTTTTCACCTGAATTCCCGCTCGCGCAGCCACTTGGTGGCGATCCACTTGTCGCCCGCAATCACCGGGGCGCCGCCGTGCAGCGTGCGCGTGTCGGGGTGCGGGCGGTCGTAGCTGAAGAACACGGCATTGCCGCGCTGGGGCGCGACGGCGACGTGCACGTCAGGGAATACGGTGCCACCGCCTTTCTCGGTCGTGGCCAGGTACAGCACCAGCGTGCCCACGCGTTGCCCGCCGCGCTGGAGGATCTTCGGCGTTCCGGGATCCTCGGGGTTGAAGTAGTCGTAATGCGGCTTGTACTCGGCGCCGGGGCGGTAGTGCAGCACCTGCAGGCCCTCACCGTTTTCCACGGGCCAGTTCAGCAGGCGCGCAATGCGCGCTTCGATGCGCTGCAGCAGCGGGCTTTCTCCGCGGTGGAAGAACATGCCGTCGCTGGTGCGGGCGTCGTTGAACTCTTCGCCCCCGTTTCGGGGGCCACCGTGAGCGAGCGCGCCATGCGCGACGCGGCGGCGGCGATCAGGGCCTCGCATTCCTCGGGCGCAAGCAGATTGCCAAACACCACGATGCGTGGCTGCTCCATGCTCAGCAGCACGTCTGCGGTGCGGTCGCCACAGTCCACCCGGGTCGGGGATTCGTCCAGGCGCGGCCCGGGCATGGAGGCTGGCGGGCTCTGTGGCGCGGCGGGTTCGACCAGGAGCTGGTGCAGCGTGCTCTCGAGCGCTTCGGCCGCCACCTGCTCATTCCAGCCGGAACTGCGCATGGATTGCAGCAGCGAGGCCTGCGTGCAGCCGGCCTGGGTTTGCTCGATGATCCAGCGGCGTAATTCGGGCGTGACCTTCTGCTGTGCGGCGGCGCTGCTGCGCTGGGTGCTCGTTGTGCTGTCTTGTCGCGGGTCGGATTGCTGTGTCATGCGGGTCCTTCGGTTGCAACAGGGTTTTGGGTTCGGGGTGCGGGGGCCTTGCGCCGGAACACCAGGCGCTCGGGATCGGACGCTGCCGGGGCAAAGGCATAGCCGTCCAGAGCAAACCCTTCGAGCCCGTGCGCTGTGGTGATGCGGTGCGTGATGGCATGGCGCGCCATGAGGCCGCGTGCGCGCTTGGCGTGCAAGCCGATGATCTTGTACGCGCCGCCTCTCCAGTCCTCGAAAACGCATTCGACGACGCGTGCCTTGAGCGCCCTGCGGTCCACCGCCTTGAAGTATTCCTGCGACGCGAGGTTTACGACCACGGGCGTGGCGTCGGCCTGCAGGCGGGTGTTCAAATGCTTGGCAATCCGGCTGCCCCAGTACTGGTAGAGATTGCTGCCGGCATCGGTGGCCAGGCGCGTGCCCATCTCCAGCCGGTAGGCCTGCATGCGGTCCAGCGGGCGCAGCACGCCGTACAGACCGCTGAGAATGAGCACATGCTCCTGTGCCCAGTCGAGATCCGCTGCGCTCAGCGTGCGCGCCTGAAGGCCCGCGTAGACATCGCCGTTGAAAGCCAGCAGCGCCTGGCGCGAGTTTGCGGACGTGAAGCGCGGCGTCCAGGCCCGGTAGCGCGCCACATTCAGCGCGGCGAGTTTGTCGCTCAGGTGCATGAGGTCGGCAAGGTCTTGCGCGGACTTGCTGCGCAGCACCTCGATGAGCGCGGCGGACTGCGCAAGGAACCGGGGCGTGGAATGCGCCAGGCCTGCGGGCAGGGGCGTGTCGTAGTCGAGCGCTTTGGCGGGGGACAGCAGAAACAGCATGTGTGGTGTGGGGCCGGAGGTCCGAAGCTGCCTGAGGGAAAGGCCGTCGGTGGTCTGGCCGGAGCATAAATGCAGGCCGCAACGCCCCAAATGGTACAGGGTGCGTGGTGATTACGCCGCTCCACCGGCCCACAGCCCATCAACCAAAGCAAGTTCCGCTTGGCGATCGGCCGGGTTCTGATCGGCTGTCAGGAGCGTGTCTGTCGGCTACACTTGCGGATGCACGTGACTGGCGATAAGGCGCCGTACCCCGCCCCACCCGGCACAGGGGTGCTGCCGCTGATGTGGAAACCGGCAAGGGCTTGACTCCCTTGCGAACCACCGGGGAGCGCGCCGCAAGGGAATCCTTTCGCTCTTGCGTTCCGCCGTTCGCCTGGGCAGCCCTTGTCTCAAGGGATACAAGTTTGCAGGACCACCATGTACGACCGCCATCTTCTCGTCGAGCAAATCGACCCCGAGCTGTTTGCCGTGATCCAGGCCGAGAACGCCCGGCAGGAGCAGCACATCGAACTGATCGCCAGCGAAAACTACGCATCGCCCGCCGTCATGTGGGCCCAGGGTACGCAGTTGACGAACAAGTACGCCGAAGGCTATCCCGGCAAGCGCTACTACGGCGGCTGCGAGCACGTGGACCGGGCCGAGCAACTGGCCATTGAGCGCGTGAAGAAGCTCTTCGGCGCCGAGGCCGCGAACGTGCAGGCACACTGCGGCGCGTCGGCCAACGAGGCCGTTTTTCTGGCCTTTCTCAAGCCCGGCGACACCATCATGGGAATGAGCCTGGCCGAGGGCGGTCACCTCACGCACGGCATGCCGCTGAACATGTCGGGCAAATGGTTCAACGTGGTCTCCTACGGCCTGGACGCGAACGAAGTCATAGACTACGACGCCATGGAGCGCAAGGCGCACGCCACCCGGCCCCGGCTGATCATTGCCGGCGCTTCGGCGTACAGCCTGCACATCGACTTTGCCCGCTTTGCCAAGGTGGCCCGGGACCTGGGCGCGACCTTCATGGTCGATATGGCGCATTACGCCGGCCTGATCGCCGCCGGCCTGTACCCCAACCCCGTGCCGCACGCCGACGTGGTCACCAGCACCACGCACAAGAGCCTGCGCGGCCCCCGCGGCGGGATCATCCTGATGAAGGCCGAGCATGAAAAAGCGATCCACAGCGCCATCTTCCCGGGCCTGCAGGGTGGCCCGCTGATGCACGTGATAGCCGCCAAGGCCGTGGCCTTCCAGGAAGCGCTGCAACCCGGATTCAAGCTATACCAGGAGCAGGTGCTCAGCAATGCCAAGGTGCTCGCCGAGACGCTGAGCGCGCGCGGCCTGCGCATCGTCAGCGGCGGCACGCAGAGCCACATGATGCTGGTCGATCTGCGCGCCAAGGGAATCACCGGCAAGCAGGCCGAGACCGTGCTCGGCGCGGCGCACATGACCGTGAACAAGAACGCCATTCCCAACGACCCCGAAAAGCCGATGGTGACCAGCGGCGTGCGCATCGGCACCCCGGCCATGACCACGCGCGGTTTCCGGGAAGAACAGGCGCGCGCCACGGCGCACCTGTTCGCCGACGTGCTCGACAAGCCGCACGACGCGGCGCATATCGCCGCAGTGCGCGAGCAGGTGGACGCGCTCACGGCGCGCTTTCCGGTCTACGCCTGACCCTGACGCCCCGCCACCGCCCCCATGAAGTGCCCCTTTTGCGGCCACCTTGAAACGCAGGTCGTCGAAACCCGGGTATCCGAGGAGGCGGTGTTCATCCGCCGGCGCCGCCAATGCAGCGCCTGCGACAAGCGCTTTACCACCTACGAGCGGCCGGAAGTGAGCCTGCCGGCCATCGTGAAAAAGGACGGTCGCCGCGTCGAATACGAGCACGACAAGCTGCTTGCATCGTTCCATCTGGCGCTGCGCAAGCGTCCGGTCAGCACCGACCGGATCGACGGTGCGATCGAGCGCATCGAGGAAAAACTGCTCGGCCTGGGGCCGCGCGAAGTGCCCTCCAGCCGCATTGGCGAATGGGTCATGCGCGAGCTCAAGAAGCTGGACAAGGTGGCCTATATCCGCTTTGCCAGCGTGTACCGCAGTTTCAAGGACATCGACGACTTCCGCGCCATGGTCGACGAGGTGCGCAAATAACCCGACAGTCCGGAAACATGCTTGAGCCGTTCGCCACCCCGACCCCCGCCAAGCCGGCGCGGGCGCTGATTCGCCCGATCAGCCAGGTCACCGTGAAACTCCTTCCGCGCAGAAACCAGACAGCGCAGGAGCGCTTTGACGCGACGGTCGATCAGGTGCTGCGCTGGCTGGAAAAAAAGTCCGGCCGCAGCCTCCCGTCCGAAGCCTGGCAGCGAAGCAGCTTCGATCTATCGGAAATCGGCGCGCCGCGCGCCGCGGCCGTGGCGCTGGCCGAACCCCGGTCCTGGGCGGCGCGACTCGACGACGACGACCAAAGCGTGCTGCAGCGTGACTGGATCACCGAAGTCGGCGTGCGCCTCGATTCCCGGGGCACGGTGCAGTTCGGCACCCGGCTGATCTGCGCCACGCGCGGCGACAATGCGCCATTCGACCGCTCGATCCCGGGTTTCGCCAAACAGATTCTGCGCGCTGGCCCGGCCGAACTCGACGGGGAACTGATTCACAAGACGCCACGCATCATCGCGAGCGAAGCCGACGTCGACGCCCTGCTGGCCTTGCTCGAGCGGCCAGAGCGCATCGCCGACGTCGTGGTCCTATCCTTGCCGGTAGGCTCCGAGGACCCGAGCCAAACGGCGATCCCGGCCGAGCGGTTCCTGCAGCAAACACTGGGGGCGGCGCATGTGGTGGTTCTGACGGGGCGCGCGAGTTTTCTGCTCTCGGACCGGGTCGGGCGCGAACTCTCCACATTCCAGCAGGCGGTCCGAACCTATCGGTCCGGCTTCAAACGCTGTGTGGACGAAGCCTCACGGCATCCGCTCGCGCTCGCGCAGCGCATCGCCGCATGGAATGAGAAAGGCCCCCTGGCCTTCGCACCCTGGCTGGTCAACCAGGTGCTGTGGAATACGGTCCGGGGGTATGAGCGCGAGCAGCGCCTGCCCAGCTTCAACTTCGTGCGCCAACAGGCGGCGCAGAAAGAACGCAGCCAAGCCAGGCCCGCCGGCGACAGCGATACCGATCTGGTGCAACTCGAGCGGGACAACGAGGCGCTGCGCACCAGCTTGCAAGAGCAAAAGCAGGAGTACGACGACCTGCTCAAACTCGCCGAGGACGAGCGCAACGCCGCCGAGCAAAAAGCGGAAGCCGCGAAGGAACAGGCCTTCAAACTGCGGCAAAGAGTCTGCGCATTGGAACAGCAGCTGGCGCAGTCGCCAGGCCGGCAGGACGTGCCGATTCCGCAGGAACTCGACGAATTCGAGTCCTGGTGCGAGGAGCAACTCGCCGGCGCGCTGGTCATGACGCCGCGCGCAATCCAGGGCGTGCGCAAATCGACCTACGCAGACCCCGAACTGATCTATAAAGCGCTGCTCCTGCTCAAGGAGCACTATGTTCCGATGCGCATTTATGGGGGGGAGGACAGAAAGCATGCCTACGACCAGGCGTTGGCCAGCCTGCACCTCAGGGAGGAGCACACGGGAAACGCCACCAAATGCAATGGCGATCAGTACAGCGTGCAATATGCGGGCCATCGGCGGGTTCTCGATCGCCACCTGAAAAAAGGCAATGCGCACAACCCGCGGCATTGCTTTCGTTTGTATTTCTTTTGGGACGAGGAGAGCCAGTTGGTCGTCGTGGGCTGGCTGCCTTCGCATCTGGACAACAAGGTGACTTAGCGTCTGGCGTCGTGTCACGCCGCCCGCCGCCGGGGCTTGGCGAACGCAGCGCGGCGTTGTTTCTCGGCACCAGGGCGAACGGCGACGTCTGCCCGAAACGCTTGGTGGACGTTGCCCGGTCATCGGGCAAGATCACAGCCAAACCCATCTCGTCATACACAAGTCCCCCGCGCATGAGCTATGCTACCTATTTCATAGCGAAAGCACACAATGAACTGGGTAGCCACGGAATTCAAGAGCATGAACCTGGGGGACCCCAGACGCAAACAGCGTGCGATCCATCTGATCGAGAGCTTGAGTGCCAAGCCCACAGCCAGTATCCCCCAAGCCTGCGGCGATTGGGCCGACACCATCGGAGCCTACCGC
>NZ_AFAL01000511.1 GCF_000193225.1 Verminephrobacter aporrectodeae subsp. tuberculatae At4
CAGCCATGCCTTGAGCCCGCACGAGCGGGCCCAACTGCTGGCTGTGGCCAACGAACCGCGCTTTGCAGACATGCCCCCGGCACGCATCGTGCCCATGCTCGCCGACGAAGGCGTCTACTTGGCCAGCGAGTCCAGCTTCGCGCGGGTGCTGCGCGCGCATGGTCAGAACACCCACCGGGGCCGCGCCAAGGCGGTGCACGCCAAGGTAGTTGTCGCCTCATGCACGCAGCCGACCCCCGTGCCGCACGCAGGGTCGCTACAATGCCCGCCGGAGCCTGGACAGCTGAAGGTCGATGCGTCAGCCTCAGTTCCCTGCCGACCGGGCAGTGTCCGGTTTGCCACCTGACCCGCCGCTGCGCCATGCTCCCGCGCAATACTGGCAGGGTGGCCGGTGACGTGAGCACACGGCCGGTCCGTTGCCAGAACTTGTGATCTGCAACCCAAGCGAAAGGAATCCACCGTGTTGAAAAAGATACTGCTCGTCATCACCATGCTGTACGCCGCCGCGGCGTTTGCCGCAGCGGACGTGAACAAATCTTCCGCAGCCGAACTGGAGGGAATCAAGGGAATCGGTCCGAGCCTCTCGGAAAAGATCGTCGAGGAACGCAAGAGCGGCGAGTTCAAGGACTGGGGCGATTTCGTCAAGCGCGTGGGCGGCGTCGGGGGAAAGACCGCCGCCAAGTTCTCTGACGAGGGCCTGACCGTGAACGGCAAGAAGTTCAAGGCCGATGCAAAGGACGCCAAACCCGCGGGCGCCAACGCGGATGAAAAGGCCTCCAAGAAAAAGGCTGCGTCCCCCAAGGCCGCGGCCAGCGCCACCAAATAAGCAAGAAAACGCTGCGCTGGCGGGTGACGAAACCGCGTGCAAGCTTGCCCGATCGCTTGAACCCGGCATTCGTCACCCCCGCGCAGCCCCGCGCGGCTTCGCCCCTGCAACCGATTGGCGTGTTCGACAGCGGCGTGGGCGGTCTGAGCGTGCTGCGGGCGTTGCGCGCCGCCCTGCCGCACGAACGCTTCGTTTACTTGGCCGATAGCGCCAACGCACCTTACGGCGAGCGGGGTGATGCCTACGTGAGCGCGCGCGTGCATGCCATCGCGCACTACCTGCGCGAATGCCAGCACGTCAAGGCGCTGGTGGTGGCCTGCAATACCGCCACGGCGGCGGCGATCCATGAAATGCGCAGCATGCACCCGGACCTGCCGCTGGTCGGCCTGGAGCCCGCCGTGAAACCCGCAATCGCGCTCACGCGCACGGGCCATGTGGGCGTCATCGGCACCCGGGGAACGCTCGGCAGCGCCAAGTTCCGCAGGCTGCTCGCGTCGCTTGCCGACCAGGCGCACTTCGTTCTGCAACCATGCGACGGCTTGGCCCATGCCATCGAGCGCAGCGTAGTTCAGCCACCGGACGCGGCCGCTGAATCCAGCGGGACCGGCGCCCTGTGCGCGCGCTACATCCACGCCATGCCAGCCTTCGGCAAGGCCCCCGGGCAGATCGACACCCTGGTGCTGGGCTGCACGCACTACATCTTCGCGGCCCATGAGCTGCGGGCACTGCTCGGGCCCGACGTGCGCTTCGTCGAGGCCGGCGCGCCCGTGGCACGCCAGACCGGGAAATTGCTGGAGGCTGCGGGCCTGCTGCATCCACCGCCGGGCGGGGCGGGCAGTGGCCAGGCAGCTCAGGAAAAGGACGCCTGCGCAGACGCCCTCCCCATGCGCCTGCTGAGCACCGGCCCGGCGCATGCGTTGCAGGCTGCGGCGCAGCGCTGGCTGGACTTTCCTGCCAGCTGCTGCGAAACGGTCTGCGTGCCCTGATTCCCCTTCTCCGGGGCGGCCGGCGCGTTCAGTGCATCAGTGCAGATGGCGCGGGCGGCGCCCTCCTGCGCCGCCATGGCCGGTTCCGGAGCCGCCGGAGCCGCGCGGCGACTTACCGATCTCGAGCGAGTTTGTCAACTCGTCAAACCGCTGGCTGAACAGCTTGTCGATCTCGGCCACCACGCCGCCGAGTTCGGCTCCGTCAAAGTGGCGCTCCATCATGTTCACTACGTCCTGCACCAGCAGATCACGCTGCACCTGCATGATGGCCGCAGGCGTGGGGCCGACGAACAGCATGATGAAGTCATCACGCGATTCGACGTCGTCGTCCTCATCGGCGGCGTCGTCGTCTTCATCGAAATCGGCGTCGTAGAACGTGACCTCGATGGCTGCGCCCTGCTCGGCCAACTCGTTGAGGGCCATGCACATCTCATCGAGCGACTGGCGAAAGTCTTCGTCGCCGCGCACCGTCCAGCAGATCTGCAGCAGGTGTTCCTGGGAGTCGAACCGGATGCCGGGCTCTTCCTCGTAGGCACTGGCGGCGCCGTCGGCCAGCGAGCGGGCTCCGGCGTACTGCCACAGGGGTTTGAGCGCATCCTGGATCTGGTCGAGACTCGCATCGGCGCGCAGGGGGACCTGTCCGTGGACGTGGATTTCAAAGGGAGCGTTGTAGCTTGGCATGGTGGGATCGTACTGGTTCCCCGGAGCGGGGTCGGATTGCCGCGTGTTTATTGGTTTTGGGGCCGATCTTGGATCTTGGGGGGCGGAGCTCTCTTTGCAGGCGTTTTCTTGGGCCGCCACGATAACCCGATTTTCTCATGTGGCCCATTGGCGCAATACAAAGAAACAAAAATCGTATTTTTCACGGGGTCTGCTGGCGCCTTGCTCAGGCTGCCGCATCGGGGTCGAAGGCTTCCTGGTCGATGAAGCGGCCATGCCGGCGCATCAGCGGCAGGAGGTACGCGTCGGCGTGGCAGCAGCCGGTCTGCCCGGGGTCGGTCTGCAATTCCTTTCCGGCGTGCGCCGGCAGGTGGCCGCCGCCGCGCTCGAGCAACCCGGCCAATGCGCCGTAGCCCTGCGCCCAGGCCTGCGCGTGCGGGAACACGTCGCGCAGGCTGGCCAGGATCTGCATGCCGGCGTAGTCGAGGTCGCCGAAGAAGCGCACGGGCCGGGCGGCGTCGGCGAACAGCCATTCCTCGACCTGCTGGACGCCCGCCGTGGTTGCCGTGGCTGCGGTCGGCGTGCGCACATACGGCCTGCAGCCTGCGCGCGAACGCAGACGCCTGGCGCTGCCCTTGAACCCCGCGGCGTAGACGAGCAGGCTGGCGGCCCATGCCGGAGCGCGCCCCTCGGCCATGCGTTCGAAGGTGACCAGGTTCTCGATGAACAGCACCTCGCCGAAGGGGCGGTCCACGTCGGGCAGTGCCACGAGAAGCTGGATCGGCGCTTCCTGGAACTGTCCAGGCGCCGCGCCCATCAAGCGCAGCAGTTCCTCGCGGCTGTCCAGCACCTTGGAGCGCCCCTGGAAGACCTGCGCCGAGGCCTCGCGCAGCGGGAGTGTCCTGCCGGACAGGCACAGCGCGCGCAAGGCGTCGAGGCTGCGCGTCGCCTCCGCCAACGGCAAATCCTCGACGCAGGCCAGCGGGCTGCGGGCCAGGTAGTCGAGCACGGCCTGTGGCTCGCACGGGACGAGCGATCCGGGCGCGGCCCAATGCGCGGCCAAGTGTTCCAGCCACTGCCTTTGCCAGCGCAGGGCCTGCGGCCGGTAGCCGGCCCAGGCGGCGAGCGCATCGAAATCGCGCAGTTCGAGCCGCGGGTTGCGCTCGGTGAACGCGGCGAAATCCCGCGGCGGGTTCAGCAGCAGCGCCACCCAGCCGGTGGCACACAGATCGTCGAGCAGCATCAGCCACCGTTGCAGTTGCTCCGCGTCGGTTTGCGCGTACAGCTCGGGTGCGCATTTGCGATCCAGCGGCAGGCGCACCCGTGCGGGGCTGCCCGAGCGCTCGGCCCTTTGCAGCAAGGCCTTCGCGAGCCGTTGCAGGAAGGGGTGGGCAGGCAAGGGCATGGGGTCAGGGGTCAGCCCGTGGCCTGCGTGTCCGGCGCCGCCTCTGGCGGCATGTCCCCGGGGGCCTGGTGCTGCGCTGCGTGCACGGCCCGCGCGGCCTCGCGTGCCTGCGCGGCGTGGGCGTCCCACAGCTGGGCCAGTGCCTGCCGGTTGAGCGTCTTCTCCTGTGCCTCGCTGATGAATAGTTCCCGCCCATCGCGGCGGGCCATGACCTTGGAGAAGGTGAACTCCTTGTCGAACTCGGGTTTCACGGCGCCCGACTTCGAGGTGGGCATGGCGACCACGAGTTGCAGGCCCAGCGTCTGCGACAGAAAGCGCAGCACGCTGCGCGAACGCGATTCGTCCATCTTGGAGAAGGCTTCGTCGCTGAGCATCAGCCGCAGCGCGGGGGCCTCGCGCCGCTCGCGGCCGAAATGCCCCAAGGCGTGCGCGAGCACGGCCGAGCGCACGACGTAGAACGGCGTCTCCAGTTCGCCGCCCGATCCGGTTCCCCAGGTGGACAGCCGGGTCTGCCCGACCGGGCTGCTGCGCACGATGTCGTAGCGCCGGTAGTTGCGGTAGTCGGCCAGTTCCCTGAGCGCGCGTTCGCTCGCGCCCTGGTCGTTGGCCAGCAGCAGCCGGCGGATGTCCTCGGCGCTGGCGCGCTGTTCGTCGCTCAGCTGCGGCGCCGCGAAGATCGATCCGCGTTCGCGCTCCAGCCCTTCGACGACGCCCTCGACCGCCTCGAAGAATTCGTAGACCTTCTGCATGCGGGGGATCCAGCTCCATTCGAGCTTGAAGCTGTCGTTGCCGAACCGGATGTCTTGCAGGTAGCGATTGAGCCGTTGCAGCGTGACGGCGCCCTGCTTCACGTCGTCGCGCAGCTTGAAGCAGAAACTGCTGGTGAAGACATGGTTGAAGCTGGCCTCGGCTTCGTGCAGCGATTTGGCGTTCTCGGCCAGACCGATGGCGCGCTGGCGCTGCGTCTGCTCGGCGATGGCGCGCTGGGTCTGCGCGACCAGGGGCAGCAGTTCGTCCAGGCGATCGACGCTGCGTGGCGGGTCGGTCCAGGCGAAGCGCTCGGCGTCGTCGCGTGCGCCCGAGAGGTAGCTTCCTACGGCCTGCGCCAACTCGCGCAGCGTGCGCGGCAGGTTCTCGCGCAGGGCCAGGGCGCGGTGGCGCAGGGCGTCGAGGGTGATTTCGGCGTCCTCGGCCATGCCCTCGGCCTGCGCGAGCAACTGCGCCTGCGTGGCCAGTTCGGGAACGGCGCGGGCAAAGCGGGACGCCCAGACGCTGGCGTTGCTGCAGGCGCTGTCGAGTTCGGGCAGGCGGGCCCCGAGTTCGGCCTCGCGCCGGCGCAGGCTGCCCAACGCGGATTTGCCCGCGCCGACTTGCTCGCGCTCTTCGCTGTGCTGGATTCTGACGGCTTCGATGCGCTGCTTCAGATGGGTCTGTTCTGCGAGCAACTCGTCGATCGACGACAGGTCCAGTGCCTTCAGCGCCTGTTCGGCGTTGGCGTGCTGCACCTGGCTTTCGAGCACTGCGAGCAGCAGGGGCGCGAGTGGCGTGAACGCTGCCCCGTGGAACATGCGGGCGATGGCATGGAGGGATTGGCGCAGTGCCTTGAGGTCCTGGGTCGCGCGCGCGAGCCGCGCCAGCTCATCCTCGCACCACTGCCTGCGCCGCTCGCGGGCGGCTGCGCCAAGGCTCAGTTCGTCGTCGCGCGCCCGGCAGGCGAACATGCCGTAGCCACGGCTGCCCAGCCCTTGTTCCATCAGGCCCTGCGGCGTGCGGGCCAACTCTTCCTCGCTGTCCACCTTGCGCACGCGCCCGTACTGCGCCATCAGGAAGGCGTTGGCCACGGGGTGCTCGCACACCAGCTCGTGCAGCACCGCGCGCGCCTCGAGCTGCCGGCCCTCGGTGTCTTCCATGGCCTTGCGCCCCTGCACGACCTTGGGCGAGCGCACGGGGTAGCGCTGCCTGACCAGGCGCGCGCAGCGCGCCTCGAATCCGGCCTCGACGATGAGCGCAAAGCGGTCGCCCCCCATGTAGCCCTCGATGGCGTTTTGCCAGCGCGTACCGGGACGCGGCTCGACCAACTGCGCGAGCAGGTGCGGGTGGGCCTGCGGCAGTTCCTGCTCGATCAGCGCCACGGCGGCCGTGGCCTCGCGCGCTGCGGGCAACCCCAGGCCGCGCCCCGCTTGCAGCACGCGCAGTTCGGCGTCGAGCTGCCCGGCGTCGTCGGCGATCGATTGCAGGCGCATCCCCACGTCGGCCAGCGCCTGCACCACGGCGCCTTGTACCGACCCTTCGCCTTCGTGGACGCTGCGCTGCAAGCTGGCCAGATGCGCATCGAAGGTTTCCAGTTCCAAGGCGGGCAGTTCGACGTCGAGTCGGGCTTCGCGCGCGTAGGCCCTGGCCATCACCGGCCAGGGCCCGAGCACGGCCGTGGCCGCCGGGCGCAGAAGTTCCACGGCAGCGGCCAGCGCCGGCACGGCGGACAGGTCCAGCGCCAGCAGCTGTTCGAGCTGCTCTGCCATGCCGCCGATTCCGCGTGCCGCCTCTTGCACGTGCGCCCAGTGCAGGCGGAACTGGTCGGCCTGCAACTGAATCTGGTTGTCCAGCATGGCCTTCTCGCGCGCCACGTCGCTGTCTTCCAGGCGCTTTTCGACCAGCTTCAGCTGCTCGCGCAACTGCGTTTCCTGCGCCTCCAGAGACGCCAGCTTCTCCTGCAACTGCGCTTGCCGTTTGTCCTGCACGGCAATCTGGCGCTGCACCGAGGCCAGTTCGCTCCGGGTATCGCTGCGCGCGCGCAAGGCGTGGGCAATGGTGCTGAGGACGAAACGGCGCGTCTCGTCGAGCGCG
>NZ_AFAL01000510.1 GCF_000193225.1 Verminephrobacter aporrectodeae subsp. tuberculatae At4
CAGGCCGATCTCCGGAACGATGCCCATCACGCCGCCCAGGTTGTCCCGCGACAGAAAGGCCCCGCCACTCGTTCCTTGCAGCAGCAGCGCAAGCAGAACCAGCATCAGGCCAGCCGCCAGTTCCGGCTTGGCCAGATAGACTTTGAGTATGCGTTTCATATGGTTGCGCTCGCCGGTTCTCAGCGGTAGCCCTTTTTGGACAGATCGATCACGCTATCGACCTGCTCCGGCAGCAACAAGCCCTTGCCCGTTTCCACGTCCCACGCGGAGAGCTTGTATTTCTTCATGAGATGGGCCTGTATGACCGGCAGGTACCCCTGCAGAAAGGGCTGCTGATCGACTTCCACCTGGATGTAACCGGCCTTCATGCCATTGAGCACGTCGGGAACGATGTCGAAGCCACCCAGCAAGATCTTGCCCGGTGGAACGCCGCGGTCCTTGAGCACCTTGGCCACGCCGGCGTGCCAAAGCCCGGTGTCGAAATAAGCGGTGGTGTCCGGATTCGCGTTCAGGTACGAGCCCACGCGCTCCGCGGTCACCGCCAAATCGGTCCCGGAGTCGATGCGCTTCCAGGCCACGCTGCGACCGGAGTTGGCCGCCTTGTAATCGGCCAAGAACCGCATGATTCCGGCGCCGCGCTGTTCCGACCAGTTCTGGCCCGGGGCCGAAATACCGACCAGCACATTGATGGGCCCGGTTTTCGGAAACTTTTCCGCAAGTTTCTGCCCGAGCGCGTACCCCGCGGCGTCAAAACCCTGGCCGATGAAGGACTGCCGGACGCTGCCCTTGGCGCCCTGGCTGTGGTCCACGTTCGCGGCGAGGACCGTGATCCCCTTGCTGCGCGCGTCCCGCAGAACGGGTTCAATGGCCTTGTCGTCGACGATGGTGACGACCAGCGCATCGGGTTTGCCGACCATCGCCGCTTGCAGATTGCTCACCAGTTCGGGCACTGCGCCTTCGGTTTGCGTGAAGATCATGCGGCACTGCGCCTGCACCTGGGTGCAGGCCTCGTCCATGCCCTTTTTCACGGCCTGCCAAAAGGGGTTGCTGGCGCTGGAGTGAATGACGTAGCTGAACTTCAAAGGCTGCTCGCTCTGCGCCGCTGCGGGCGCGGCCATGGTGAGTAATCCAATCGAGCCAATCGCCGCCGCGAACGCGCGTACGGTCTTTCCTGTCGTGATGCGATGCATGCTGTCTCCTTGCGGGTTTCTTTGAAAAAAAATCGAACTCAATGTCCCTTGCTGCTTCTGGCCATGATCGTCAACCGGTCACGGATGTCGGGGCTGAGCTCCAGGCCCAGGCCAGGCCCTGGGGGAGGCGTGATGTGGCCGTTGTGCACCACCGGAAGCGCCGTGACCAAGTCCCGGTACCAGCCCGTATAAAAGGCCCGCACGGACTCCTGCACCAAGGCATTCGGTGCATTCAGCGACAGGTGCGTGGAAGCCGTCAGGACCACGGGCCCGGTGCAGTCGTGCGGTGCCACCGGCAGGTGCCAGGCCTCGGCCATGCTGGCGATCTTGCGCGCCTCGGACAATCCGCCGCACCAGGAGATGTCCAGCATCACGACACCGGCCGCGTCGGTTTCCAGCAAATCCCGGAACCCCCACCGGGTGGCGAGCGTCTCGGACGCGCAGACCGGCGCCGCGCTGTGGTCCGCATAGCGCTTCAGGGACGCCAGACTGTCCATGCGGATCGGGTCCTCGTGCCAGAAGGTCCCGTACTCGCGCAGTGCCTGTGCAATCTGTATTGCCGGCGGCAGGTTCCAGAGTGAATGGAATTCGACCATCACGTCCATCTTGTCGCCCACGGCTTTGCGAATTTTCTCGAAGGGTTCGAGCGCGCGTTTCAGGTCGCCCTTGGAGATGTAGTAGCCGTCGCTCGCTTCGGCGTAGGGGTCGAATGGCCAGATCTTCATCGCGCTGATGCCGCTGTCCAGCAGATCCAGCGCGAGCTCGTCGGCGCGGTTCAGAAAACCATTCAAATCGTCGTAGCGCGCACTGGCGCTGTCTGCGAGACCCCAGTTCGCCACGGACTGCTGCCGGGCCGTGCGCACGTAATGCGGGCCCGCGCAGGTGTTGTAGGTCCGGATGCTGTCGCGGCATTTGCCCCCGAGCAACTGGTAGATGGGCTGCCCGGTGACTTTTCCGAAGATGTCCCACAGGGCGATGTCCAGCGCGGAGTTGCCGCGCATCTCTGCGCCCGCGCTGCGAAAACCGAGGTAGCCCGACAGGCGTTTCGCATGCCGGTCGATGTGCAGCGGATCCTCGCCCATGAGCCGGGCCGCGGCCCATTCATGGATGTACGCCTCCGCCGAGCAGGCGCCGTAGAACGTCTCTCCCAGCCCGGTGATGCCCTCGTCCGTGTGGACCAGCACCCACAGCAGGTTCGGGAACTCTTCGGAGCGCAGGGTTTCGATTTCGGTGATTTTCAAACCAATTCCCTCAGGTCACGCCGGCAGCAACCAGAGCCTGGACGCTGCTGTCGAAATGGACCGCCATCGCCGCTTGCGCGGCGGCAGCGTCCTGGCGCTCGATCGCGTCGGCGATGGCATCGTGCATGTCGTGTATCGCGCTGCGCTGCGCATCGCTTTGGCGCACGGCCCAGCTGATGGGCGCAGTCTGCCGGATCACCAGACAAAACCCCTCGATGAGTAGCGCGTACAGCGGGTTTCGCGTGGCGCGCGCGATGGCGACGTGAAACGCGATGTCGTCCTCGGTCGGAGATTCGCGGCCCGTTCCGTGCGCGCGCATGGCCTGCGCGGCTTGCCGGATGCTCGCGAGCTCCGCATCGCTGCGGCGCAGCGCCGCCAGGCTGGCGGTGCGCATCTCCAGCGTGCGGCGCAAGTCCAGCGTCTGCTGGATGTTGACCTGCGTCGTCACCACCGCATGGTCCATGAGCAGGGCCAGCACATGGCTCTTGAGCCGGCCCACCCGGGCGCGCTTGCCTGGCGCCAAGTCGAGAATGCCGAGCGCCTGGAGCGCCTTGAACGCTTCGCGCACCACGCCACGCCCTACCCCGAGCTTCTGCGCGAAATCTCCTTCACTGGGCAGGCCCGCGCCAGGCAGCAGCCGGTCCGCGTGGATGCGCCGGATCACCGCGTCCGCGACATTCGACGTCAGGAGCGGCGCCATGTCATCAAAAATGGCGCTCATCCCGCATCCCTGCGCCCTGCCTGGAGCACCAGATATCGCATTTGATTCCCAAATCTTGCATGACGGGAATTATTTGACCTGTCCGACTTGTTTGCAATTTCTATCGTACAAATCAAGGGAAAGTACCGAGAAGAAACGCCCTCGCCTGCGTGGGTAGCGACAATCGGTACATGACCTGCGCAGAAAAAACCAACGCCCACCCCTACGAATCGCTCATGCCCGAGACGGTGCTGGACGCGCTCGCCACGCTGGGCCTGCACGGCGACGGCCGGCTGATGGCGCTGAACTCCTACGAGAACCGCGTCTACCTCGCGCACCTGGAGGACGGCCGCGCGCTGGTGCTCAAGTTCTACCGGCCAGACCGCTGGAGCGACGCGCAGATCGCCGAAGAACACGGCTTTTCCAACGAGTTGCTCGCGGACGAGGTGCCGGCCGTCGCGCCGCTCGTGCTGCAGGGCGCCACGCTGCACCGCCACGGCGGCTTCGCTTTCAGCGTCAGCCCCTACCGCGGCGGGCGCCGGCCGGAGCTGGACGACTTCGAGGTGCTCGAATGGGTGGGGCGCTTTCTCGCGCGCATCCACCAGGTGGGCGCGGCACGGCCCTTTATCGAGCGGCCCGCGCTCGACCTGCACAGCTATGGCCTGGCCGCACGCGACTGGCTGCTCGGGCAGGCGATGATTCCGCCGGGCATGCGGCGCGACTGGGAAAGGGCCTGCGGCGAAGCCTGCGCGCTGGTCGCCGGCACCGCGCTGGGCAGCGCCCCCGGCAGCGCGCTGAAAAAGCTCCGGCTGCACGGCGACCTGCACCCCGGAAACATTCTGTGGACGCCCACCGACCGCCCCGGCGGCGGCCCGCATTTCGTCGACCTGGACGACGCGCGCACGGGCTTTGCGGTGCAGGACCTGTGGATGCTCCTGTCCGGCGACCGCGCCCAGCGCAGCGCCCAACTCGGCGGTCTGCTCGATGGCTACGAGCAGTTGCGCGCCTTCGACCGGCGCGAGCTGGCGCTCATCGAGCCGCTGCGCACCCTGCGCCAAATCCACTACAGCGCCTGGCTCGCGCGGCGCTGGAGCGACCCGATCTTTCCGATCAACTTTCCCTGGTTCGGCTCGGACGACTACTGGCGCGAGCAGGTCCGGATGCTGCAGGCGCAGTGCGAGGCGATGGCGCTGGAGCCGCTGCGCGCCTGAGCGGCTCGGCGCAGGCACGCTTGGGAGCACACGCGGCAGGCGCCGTCGGAGCGCGCCACCCCGTCCCCGCACGGGCGGATCGCCGAATCGCCGGATCGAACGGACCCAAGGGGAATCGATATGTGGACAAAAAACGCCCGGCCCCGAAGAATGTGCCCGGAAAAGGAGACAAGCGATGCGCTGCGCCGCCGCACACCCGGTGCCCGACCGCCATGGGCAAAACCTCTACAGCACCGACGCCGAACTGCTCGCGCTGCTGCCGCTGTACCTGCGGCCCGAACTGCTGGCGCACATGCAGCCGCATTTCGAGCGCCTGGGCGCACTGGCCGGCGGCCCGCTGGACGAACTGGCGCGCACCGCGGACCGCAACCCGCCCACGCTCTCGCTGCGCACGCGCACCGGGAACGACGAATCCAGGGTGATGAAACACCCGGCCTATGTCGAGATGGAGCGCCTGGCGTTCAGCGAATTCGGCCTGGCCGCGATGTCGCACCGCGAGGAGACGCTGGGCTGGAAGGGCAAGATGCCGCCCCTGGTCAAGTACGTGCTGACCTATCTCTTCGTGCAGGCCGAGTTCGGCCTGTGCTGCCCGGTCTCGATGAGCGACTCGCTGGCGCGCACGCTGCGCAGGTTCGGCAGCCCCGCGCTGGTGGCGCACTTTCTGCCCCGCCTGCAGACGCTGGACTTCGACACCCTGGCCCAGGGCGCGATGTTCATGACCGAACAGGCGGCCGGCTCGGACATTGCGGCGACGCTCACCCGCGCCTGGCAGGACGCGGCCGGCGCATGGCGCCTGAGCGGCGACAAATGGTTCTGCTCCAACCCCGACGCCGAGCTTGCGATGGTGCTCGCGCGCCCGGACGGCGCGCCGCCGGGCATGCAGGGCCTGTCGCTGTTCCTGCTGCCGCGCCGCCTGGACGACGGCGCGCTGAACCACTACCGCATCGTCCGGCTCAAGGACAAGCTGGGCACGCGCTCGATGGCCAGCGGCGAGATCCGGCTCGATGGCGCGTGCGCCCACCTGGTGGGCGAGCCCGGCCGCGGCTTCCAGCAGATGGCCGACATGGTGAACAACTCGCGCCTGTCGAACGGCGTGCGCGCCGCCGGCCTGATGCGCCGCGCGGTCGCCGAGGCCGAGTACGTCGCACGCGAGCGCCTGGCCTTTGGTCAGCGCCTGGAGCAAATGCCGCTGATGCAGCGCCAGTTGCACAAGCTGCGCCTGCGTGCAGAGCAGGCGCGCACGATGGTGTTCCAGACTGCACTGGCGCTGGCACGCGCCGATGACGGCGACGCAGACGCGTATGCGCTGCTGCGCATCCTCACGCCGCTCATCAAGTTCCGCGCCTGCCGCGATGCGCGCAAGGTCACGGGCGACGCGATGGAGGTGCGCGGCGGCTGCGGCTACATCGAGGAGTGGAGCGATGCGCGCCTGGTGCGCGACGCGCACCTGGGTTCGATCTGGGAAGGCACGAGCAATATCGTGGCGCTCGACGTGCTGCGCGCGATCCGGCGCGACGCCTCGCTGCCCGCGCTGCAAGCGCATTTCGGCGCGCTGCTGGCCGAGGCCGCCGGCACCCCCGCCATCGCGCCCGCGTTCGCCACCGCGCTGCGCCAGGCGCTGGCACGCGCCGCCAATCTGGCCGACCGGGTCGCCACGCAAAAGGTCGGCGAGCGGCTCGCGCGCCAGGCGACTTCGGCGCTCTACCACTGCTGCAGCGCGGTGGCGATGGCCTGGGAGGGCGCGCGCACCGGTTCGCTGCAGCGCGTGCACTGGGCGCAGGCCGTGCTGGTGCACCGCGTGCTGCCGCGCGACCCGCTGGCCGAAGAGGCCATGCCGCCCGAATGGGCCGGCGCAACCTGAGCGCACCGCGCAATCCGGACAGGAACATCCCGCACGGCAGGAACGCAGAAACCGCCAGCGTCCGGCATCCGATTCCCACTGGAGACAACGGCCATGCGACGACTCGCCCACCTGCTTCTTGCCTGCTGCGCCGTGGCCCCCGCGTTGCCGGCCCATGCCGCCGAAGCCTTGCCCGAGAAACCCGTCACGCTGGTCGTTCCCTTCCCGCCCGGCGGTCCCACCGACGCGATGGCGCGCACGCTCGCCGCCGAGATCAAGGAACAGCTGGGCCAGCCGATGATCGTGGAAAACCGCGCCGGCGCCGGCGGCAACATCGGCGCCGCGTTCGTAGCGCGCGCACCGGCCGACGGCCAGACCCTGCTGTTCGGCACCTCCGGGCCGCTCGCCATCAACGCCACGCTCTACCGCAGGATCGGCTACCACCCGGTCAAGAGCTTCGCACCGGTCATCCTCGTCGGCCAGCTACCGAACATCCTGGTGGTGCACCCCGCGCTGCCCGTGCGGAACGTGCAGGAGCTCATCGCCCATGCCAAGGCGCATCCCGGAGCGCTGAGCTACGCCTCCTCGGGCAACGGCGCCTCCTCGCACCTCGCGGGCGTGCTCTTCAACACGCTGGCGGGAACCCGCTTGCAACACGTTCCCTACAAGGGCACGGGCCCGGCCCTCAACGACCTGCTCGGCGGCCAGGTCAGCATGGGGTTTACCGACCTGCTCACCGCCCTGCCCCATGTCAAGGCAGGCAGGCTGCGCGCCCTGGGAATCGCCAGCGCAGCGCGCTCGCCGGCGCTGCCCGAACTGCCGAGCA
>NZ_AFAL01000509.1 GCF_000193225.1 Verminephrobacter aporrectodeae subsp. tuberculatae At4
GCGGCAAAGCCCAGCCAGGCGCTGCCGGTATGCACCACCGTGGCAAAGCCCGCAAGGGCGGCGCAGAGCATCATGCCCTCGGCACCCAGGTTCACGACACCGGCCTTTTCGTTGATCAGCAAACCCAGCGCCGCAAGCGCCAGCACGGTGCCGGCGCTCAGCGTGGCGCCGATCAGGAGCGCATGGGATTCCATCTCAGGCGCCCCGCCGGGCTGCCCCACGGGCGGGCGGCGAATACACGCGGTGACGAGCGCGGTCTCTCATGTCGTTCCCCCTCTCCTTCGGGTGGCAACCCGGCGCACGCGGTACGCGATCAGCGTGTCGCAGGCCAGCAGCGTGAACAGCAGCAGCCCGAGAAACACGTTCGTGAGCGACTTGGGCAGGCCCAGGCGCGACTGCGCCAGCTCGCCGCCGATGTAGAACATGCTCATCAGAATCGCCGAGAGGATCATTCCCAGCGGGTGCAGGCGCCCGACAAAGGCCACGATGATGGCCGCAAAGCCGTAGCCCGAGGGCACGTGCGGCGTGAGCTGGCCGATCGGACCGGCCACTTCCAGCGCCCCCGCCAGACCCGCCGTCGCCCCCGAGACCAGCAGCGCAGTCCACAGCGCCCGGCGTGGTGAAAAGCCCGCGTAGCGGGCCGCTGCGGGGGCCAGCCCACCGACCTGCTGCGCAAATCCCGCACGGGTGCGGAACAGGAACACCCAGAGCGCCCCGGCCCCGGCCAGCGCCAGCAACAGGCCGACGGTCATGCGCGAACCCGGAACCAGCCGCGGGATCTGCGTGGCCTGCGCAAAGGTCCTGGTCTGCGGAAAGTTGTAGCCCATGGGGTCTTTCCAGGGCCCATGGACCAGGTAGCCGAGCAATTGCACGGCGACGTAGACCAGCATCAGGCTGACCAGAATTTCGTTCGCGTGGAACCGGTCGCGCAGCAGCGCCGTGAGCCCCGCCCAGGCCATTCCGCCGAGCGCACCGGCGAGCAGGAGCGCGGGAACGATCCAGGGCCCCGTGCTCTTGTCGGCGAGCAGGGCCACGCCGCCGGCGGCGACGGCGCCGACGACGAACTGCCCCTCGGCGCCGATGTTCCAGACGTTGGAGCGAAAGCACAGCGCCAGCCCGAGCGCAATCAGCAGCAGCGGCGTCGCCTTGACCATGAGCTCGCCCAGGGCGTAGGGCGTCTTCACGGGCTCCCAGAAGAACATCTGCAACCCGCGCACCGGGTCCTTGCCCAGCGCGGCAAACAGGGCCACGCCGACGAGCAGCGTCACGGCCAGCGCCAGCAGGGGCGAGCCGCAGGCCCAGAGCCTGGAGTCCCGGGAGCGCGGTTGCAGCTCAAGCATGTTGCCCCTGCTGCGTGTGTTGTGTGTGCCGTGGGGCCGCAGGGTCCTGCGTCCCGGCGTGCCACAGCCCGCTCATCCATTCGCCGATGCGCGCCGGCGTGGCCTGGGAGCGGGGCTGGCAGGGCGACAGCCGCCCCTGGGCCAGCACGTGCAGCCGGTCGCAGAGGGCAAACAATTCGTCCAGATCCTCGCTGAGCAGCAGCACGGCGCTGCCCGCGTCGCGCAGCGCCAGGATGGCGTTGTGGATCTGCGCGGCGGCCCCCACGTCCACGCCCCAGGTGGGCTGCGCGATGACCAGCAGCCGGGGCCTGGCGTCGATTTCGCGGCCGACGATGAACTTTTGCAGGTTGCCGCCCGACAGCGACCGGGCCAGCGTGTGCGGCCCGCTGGCCTTTACGTCGAAGCGCGCGATGACCGCCCGGGCCTGCGCGCGCAGCGCGCGCATCCGGATCCAGCCGCCACCCCCGAGCGCGTCACTGCGCGTGAGCAACAGGTTGTGCGCCAAATCCATGGCGGGGACGGCGCCGCGCCCCAGGCGCTCTTCGGGAACGAAGTGCAGCCCCAGGGCGCGGCGCTGGCCCGGGCCCATAGGGCCCGCGTCGCGGCCCGCGACCTGGACGCTCGCGGGCGCGGCGCGCCGGTCCTCGCCCGACAGGATCTGGAGCAGCTCTTTCTGCCCATTTCCCGAAACGCCGGCGATGCCCAGCACCTCGCCGGCGCGCACGTCGAACTGCAGCCCGCTCAGGTCCACGCCGAACGGGTCGGCGCGCGGCACGGACAGGCCCTGCACGCGCAGCAGCACGGCGCCGGCGCAGGCCGCGCGCTGCGCGAGCGCCGGTGGCTCGGCGCCGGTCATCAGGCGCGCGAGCGAGGCATTCGACTCCTCGGCCGGTTGGCATACACCGCTGACCCGGCCGCCGCGCAGCACGGTGCAGGCCGTGCACAGCGCGCGGATCTCGTGCAGCTTGTGGCTGATGTAGAGGATGCTGCAGCCCTCGCGGGCAATGCGGCGCAGCACGAGGAAGAGTTTTTCCACCGCCTGCGGCGTGAGCACCGAGGTCGGCTCGTCGAGGATCAGCAGCCGGGGGCGCGTGAGCAGCGCGCGGATGAGCTCCACGCGCTGCATCTGGCCCACGCTGAGCGTGTGCACCGGGCGCAGGGGATCGACGTCGAGACCGTACTCGGCCGCCTTGGCCGCAATGCGGCCGCGCGTATCGGCCAGCGACAGGCCCTTGTCCAGCCCGAGCCACACGTTTTCGGCCACCGTGAGGCTGTCGAACAGGCTGAAATGCTGGAACACCATGGCAATTCCCAGCGCGCGCGCCTGCTGCGGATCGCGCAGCTGCACCGCGTGTCCGTCGAAGTGCACGTGGCCCGCGTCGGGCTGGAGCGCGCCGTAGATGATCTTCATCAGCGTGGACTTGCCCGCGCCGTTTTCGCCCAGCACCGCGTGGATTTCGCCCGGCTGCACCGTGAGCGAGACGCCGTTATTGGCTACGACCGCCGGGTAGCATTTGGTGATTCCCGTGAGCTGCAACCGGGGCGGCGCCGTGCCCGGAGCGGCGGAGGCGGGGGGTGGATTCATGCCCGGGATTGTCTCTTGGTTTGCTGCACCCGCTCAGCTGCCGTGGACGCTGCAGGGCCGGCAGACGGCGGGCCCGGGGCCTTGGCTACGGGGCCGTCAACGCCGGCTGTCTCGCACGGTGAGCAGCCCGGAAAACACAGGAAAACACCGGGACACACAGGGACACACAGCAACACAGGAAATACCGCGCGCAGCCGGAATAATGCCCCCATCCCCCACAGCCAATGCGCTGGTCCGGGCCACTCCAGGAGAGCCGCATGCCCAACGACCGCCTGCCCGCAGGCCCCGCCCAGCCCGCGTGTCGCCCCGCACCGCACACGCTCCATGCAGCGCGCATGGACCGGCGCCGCCTGCTCGCAGCCGCGGCCGTTGGTCTGCCCTGGATCGGCATGCGCAGTAGCCGGGCGCAGGAGGGGACGATCAAGATCGGACAGTCCGTGGCGCTCACCGGGGCGCAGGGTGAAAACGGCACGGCCCTCGCCCAGGGCGGCAAGGCCGCGTTTGCGGCCATCAACGCGCGTGGCGGCGTGCACGGCAGAAGCATCGAACTGCTGACGCAGGACGACGCCTACGAGGTGCCCAAGGCCGTGGCGAATATGGAGCGGTTTCTTGCCGACCGCGATACCTTTGCGCTCTTTACCTGCATGGGCACGCCGACGATCGGCGCCATGATGCCCAAGGTGATCGAGAGCGGAATCCCTTTCTTCGCCCCCTTCACCGGCGCGCAGCTGGCCCACCCGAAGAACGCGCGCAACGTGTTCAACATCCGCGCCAGCTATGCCGACGAGACCAGCAAGCTGATGCAGCACCTGGTCACCATCGGCATACAGCGCATCGGCGTGGCCTACATGAACAACGCGTTCGGCCAGGAGGTGCTCAATGCAGCCAAGCAGTTCCTGGACCGGCTCAAGCTGCCCGAGGCGATCGCCGTGCCGGTGGACGCCAGCGCCTCGGACGCGGGCGCTGCGGCCGCGAAACTGGCGGGCGGTCATTTTGGGGGCCTTGTGCTCGGCCTCGCAGGCCTGCCCACGCTGGAGTTCGTCAAGGCCATGCGCGCCATCGATCGCAGCGTGACGCTGTACGCCCTGTCGGTGAGCTCCGCCACCGTGAAGGCCATGGGCGCAAATGCCACGGGGCTGGTGATTACGCAAGTGGTCCCATTGCCCTCGAACGTGGTCACCCCGGTGGTGCGCGATTTTCAGGCGGCCTGGAAAGCGTCGGGCGTAGCGGCCGATCCGACGCACGCGGCGCTCGAGGGCTATATCAACGCGCGCGTGTTTGCCGAGGCGCTGCAACGCGCCGGCCGCAACCCCACGCGCGCCGCCTTCATCGAAGCCACCTGGAGCCTCAAGAAGTGGGACCTGGGCGGCTACGAGATCGACGCCAGCACGCCGGAGCGCAGCGCTTCGCGCTTTGTCGAAATCACGATGGTGGGGCCCACGGGACGGTTCGTCCGCTGAAAGCCCGAACCGCAGACGCGCGCAGCGGCCGCCATCAGCGCGCCACTTCTGCGGAAGACGCACCCTGCGCCGTCGGCTGCGCGTTCCACAGCCGGCGCAACTGCACCAGCTCGGCGTCAAAGCGCTGATGCACACGCTGCTTTTCCTGCTCCTGACCCGCAACGAAGCGCAGCTGCTCGGTCATGCCCTCTGCGTTCTCGGCGATCCTGCGGCGCAACGCCACGGGCGCCTTATCCGGGTTCTTCCTGTAAGAATCCATCTCTGCGTCCAGCGCCTGGCGCTGCTGTTTCAGCTCGGCAATGTGCTCCTCGGCCGTGGCGGTGACGTTGTCGAGCACTTGAATCGCCGCGGCGCGCTCCACGTCGTGCGCCGCCTTGTTCGGGTAGCGCGCGATCAGGCCATGCTCGCGGCGCCGCTCATCGAGCGCGCGCGTGCGTGCTTCGGCCTCCTGGCGACGCTGGGTCTCCTGCGCTGCACGCTCTTGGTCCGAGAGCGACGGGCCGATCTGCCGCCGCACGATGCCGGAGGGCCCGAGTTCGCGCTGCTCGCGGTCCAGGCAGTCGGCAATGAGCCGATCCGCGGTGAGCCGATTCCCGTTGCGATCCACGCAGGTGTAGATGCTCGCGCCCTGCGCCTGCGCGCAAGCGCTGCCCAGGGCAGCCAGCAGGGCCCCTCCCATGATGCATACCGATCTCGTATTCAAATCACTCACTCCCCGCTGACCCCATAGCGCTGTCGGTAGGCCAACATTTTTTCGTACACGGGACGCGCGCCCCCGATTCCATCCTGGGCCAGATGCAGCAATAAATCTGCCAGCTGCGCAATGGAACAAACCTGCATGCCCAATTGCTGGCGCACGTACTGGACGGCGCTGTGCTCTGCGTCCCGGCCGTTCTCTATCGTCTTCTCCTGCCGATCCAGCGCGATCGCCAGCGCGCAAGGCGTGGCACCGGCGGCGCGGATCAGGGCGATGGACTCGCGCACGGCGGTACCCGCCGAGAGCACGTCGTCGATGATGAGCACCCGCCCCGCGAGCGGGGCGCCCACCAGGGTGCCGCCCTCCCCGTGGTCCTTGGCTTCCTTGCGGTTGTATGCAAATGGCACGTTGCGCCCCTGCCGGGCCAGTTCCACCGCCACCGTCGCGGCCAGGGGAATCCCCTTGTAGGCCGGGCCAAACACCATGTCGAACCCGATACCGCTGGCGCGCAGGGCTTGTGCATAGAATTGCGCGAGCCGGCCGAGCTTGCTGCCGTCGTCGAACAGGCCGGCATCGAAGAAGTAAGGGCTCAGGCGCCCCGCCTTGGTCTTGAACTCTCCGAAGCGCAGCACGCCCGACGCGACGGAAAAACGCACGAAATCCTGCGCCAGCCGGCCCGGTTCAGGGGGGGCGCACCAACATCCACCATAGGGGAAATCCTTGTTCAGGTTAACCAGCCTCAATCTCAATGGCATCCGCTCGGCCACCAGCAAGGGCGTGGAAAATTGGATGGCAACCACACAACCCGATTGTATTTGCGTGCAGGAAGTAAAGGCGCAGGCGGCCGACGTGGCGCACCGGTTCGAGCGCCTGGCGGACCTGCAGGGGCACTTTCATTTCGCCGAGAAAAAGGGCTACTCGGGCGTCGGCGTCTACACCCGCCACGAGCCGTCGGACGTGCTCGTCGGCTACGGCTCCGCGGAATTCGACGCCGAGGGGCGCTACGTGGAACTGCGCTTCGACACGCCCGCGCGCAAGCTGTCGATCATCAGCGCCTACTTTCCCAGTGGCTCGTCGGGCGACGAGCGCCAGCAGGCCAAGTTCCGCTTTCTGGATGAGTTTCATCCGCACCTCATGCGCGTCAAGGGGGAGCGCGAATTCATCCTGTGCGCCGACGTAAACATTGCGCACCAGCCAATCGACCTGAAAAACTGGCGCAGCAACCAGAAAAACAGCGGTTTCTTGCCAGAAGAGCGCGCCTGGATGACAAAGTTGCTGCACAAATCGGACGCAGGGGGCGGAATCGTTGACGTTTACCGTCAGCTGCAACCCGCCGCCACCGACAGCGCCTACACATGGTGGAGCAACCGAGGCCAAGCCTACGCAAACAACGTGGGTTGGCGGCTCGACTACCACTTGGCCACCCCCGCGCTCGCTGCGCTGGCACGCACCGAATCGATCTACAAGGGGGAGAAATTTTCTGACCACGCACCCGTCACGGTGGACTACGAATTGTCCCTGTAAGACCGGGCGGCACTGCCTGCGTCGCTCGCTGCTCTGTGGGATGCGATCAACGATCGGCCCAACCCCGCCGACCCGGGCGGCGACAAGCCCGGCGGTGTGCCGTTGCGTGTGGGGCCAGTGGCACGGACAACTGGTGCAAGGCCCGTCAGCCCCGCAATGCATAGCAGCCGGAGCGCACGGTTGCGGCAATCGTGTCGCTCATGTAACTACCAAGCGCCCGCGCCGCAGACCATAATCCACCGCGCTTCGTGCATCAGCTTCCGGATCTGGGCCAACTTGGGCCGCGTCCGATGGCGCTTCGACATCGGCGGTACGCAAAACCCGCCGACCCAGCCCCCTGAGCGCATGACCGAAGACCAACCAGACCCTGGCAAGCAATGAATCCCATCGAACAACAATTCTTCACTGACTTGGAAAAAAAGCTCTGGACCGCCGCCGACAAACTGCGTTCCAGCCTCGATGC
>NZ_AFAL01000508.1 GCF_000193225.1 Verminephrobacter aporrectodeae subsp. tuberculatae At4
CAGCAGCACCAGGCTGCCGCGCAAGCCGGACTGCGCCAGGCCCTGCTGATGGCGCATGCGCTTGCCCAGCGCCAGGTCCACCGCAAAGTCTTCGACGTAGGTGCCGCTGCCCTGCGTGATGCGCACCAGACCCTGGCTGCACAGGTTCGCCAGGCAGCGGCGGATGGTGTGGCGGTTCACGCCGAATTGCTCCGCGAGCGCGTGTTCCGATGGCAGGCGCTGGCCGGGCGGATAGACGCCGCGGCCGATGGCGTCGGTCAGCTCGGCGGTGATGCGCGTCCAGAAGCTGGCGCGCGCCGGGCGCCGCGCGCAAGGGGGAGAAACGGGGGAAAGGGTGGCGATGCTGGCTGTCATGAAACCTACATGTGCGTGTTCTAAGCTGGCGCGGTTCGGCTGATTTGTCTATACAACTTTCAGAGTATCACCTGCATGTTTCAAGCCTTTGACAGCCCCGGCAAGCCCGTGGGCCGTGCGAACTGGATGGCGTTGCTTGCCCGGGCCCCGCTGGGGCTGCTCGAATCCGCGCTGCACGAACATGCCGCAGGCCCCGCGCGCTGGCTGCGCGCTCCCGAGACCGGACTGATGATGGTCCAGGGCCGCGTCGGCGGAACGGGCGAGCGCTTTCACCTGGGCGAGGTCAGCGTGACCCGCTGCGCGCTGCGTGTGGGGGTGGGCGCGGACGCGGTGGACGCGGCCGATGCAGCGGTCGGCGTGGCCTATGTGCTGGGCCGCTCGCACCGGCACGCGCAACTGGCAGCGCTGGCGGACGCGCTGTTGCAAGACCCGGCGCAGCAGCCGGCGCTCGACGCCCGCCTGCTCGAGCCCATCCGCTGCCATCTGCGCCGCGCGCAGGCCGCGCGGCAGGCGCGGGCGGCGAGCACCAAGGTGGACTTCTTCACCGTGGCGCGCGAGGGCGGGGCAGACTCCGCGCAAGACGCGCAGGACGCACAACAATGAGCGCGTCCACCCTGTCCACATTGGGCGCCGGCTTCGCGGACCCGGCGCTGGGCAGCCAGGCCGTTTTCCGCGCAGTGCTGCAGGCGCTCTCGCACCCCGGGCGCAGCGTGGCCGTCGCGCACGGTGCGCAAACGCCCGCTGCGGGCCATGGCGCTTCTGCGGCGGTGCTGCTCGCGCTGCTCGACGGCGACTGCACGCTGTGGTTGTCCGCGCGCCTGGCGGCCAGCGACGCGGGCCCATGGCTGCGGTTTCATACCGGCTGCACGCTGGTCACCGAACCCGGCTTGGCGCGCTTTGCCTGGGTGGCGCGGGGCGACGCCATGCCCGCGCTGCAAAGCCTGGCGCAGGGCAGCGACAGCTTCCCGGACCAATCCGCGACCTGCGTGCTCGACGTGGCGCTCGGCGGCCCCGGCGCCTGGCAGCTGAGCGGCCCGGGAATCCGGGACACGACGACGCTGCGGGTCGATGGCCTGCCCGACGATTTCCTGCCCCAGTGGGAGGCGAACCACGCCGCGTTCCCGCGCGGGATCGACCTGCTGCTGGGCGCGCCCGCGCACATTGCCGGCCTGCCGCGCACGGCGCGCATCGCCCGCGCAACACCAACCCGGGAGGCCTGAGACCCATGTACGTTGCCGTCAAGGGCGGAGAGACCGCCATCGTCAACAGCTACCGGCTGCTCGCAGCGCAGCGCCGGGGCGACGCCGCGCTGCCGGAGCTGTCGGTGCAGCAGATCCGCGCGCAGCTCAAGCTGGCCGTGGACCGCGTGATGACCGAGGGCTCGGTGTACGACCCCGAACTCGCGGCGCTGGCGATCAAGCAGGCTGCGGGCGATCTGGCCGAAGCCATCTTCCTGCTGCGCGCCTACCGCGCGACGCTGCCGCGCCTGGGCACTACCCGCCCGATCGACACCACGCGCATGGCGCTGGAGCGCCGCGTTTCGGCGACCTTCAAGGATTTGCCCGGCGGCCAGGTGCTGGGCCCGACCTACGACTACACGCAGCGCCTGCTGGACTTCACGCTGCTGGCGCAGGGCGAGACGCCGGCGCCAGCGCCGGACCGCGCGAGCAGCTTGTCCGAGGCCGCAACGCCCGTGCCGCGCGTGGTGGATCTGCTGAACCGGGAGGGCCTGATCGAAACCCGGCCTCTGCCCCCGGGCGACCCCGCGCCGCCGGATCTGACGCGCGAGCCGCTGCGCTTTCCCGCGCCGCGCGCGGCGCGCCTGCAGAATCTGGCGCGCGGCGACGAGGGCTTTTTGCTCGCCATGGCGTATTCCACCCAGCGCGGGTACGCGCACTCGCATCCGTTCGTGGGCGAACTGCGCCTGGGAATGGTGGCGCTGGAGATCGAGCCCGAGGAACTGGGTTTTGCGCTCTCGATCGGCGACGTCGAGGTCACCGAATGCGAGATGGTGAACCAGTTCGCGGGCAGCAAGAGCGCGCCGCCGCAGTTCACGCGCGGCTATGGCCTGGCGTTCGGCCACAGCGAGCGCAAGGCCCTGGCGATGAGCCTGGTGGACCGCGCGCTGCGCGCCGACGAACTCGGCGAGCCGGTGGAGTCGCCCGCGCAAATGCAGGAGTTCGTTCTCGCGCACAGCGACAGCCTGGAGGCATCCGGTTTCGTGCAACACCTGAAACTGCCGCACTACGTGGACTTTCAGGCCGAACTGGAACTGGTGCGCAGGATGCGCGCGGCGCAACCCGACGCGGGAGACACGGCATGAACGCCCCCCACGAGCCCCTGGCCATGGACGGCCTGCCCGCTGACGCGCGGCGCGTCAGCGGCGATTTCAACTTCGCCTATCTGGACGAGCGCAGCAAGCGCATGATCCGCCGCGCGATCCTCAAGGCGGTGGCGATTCCGGGCTACCAGGTGCCCTTCGGATCGCGCGAGATGCCGCTGCCCTATGGCTGGGGCACCGGGGGAATTCAGGTGACGGCGGCGATCATCGGGCCGCAGGACCGCCTCAAGGTCATCGACCAGGGATCGGACGATACCGTCAACGCGGTGAACATCCGCCGCTTCTTCGAGCGCACCACGGCCGTGGAGACGACCACGCGCACGCGCGCAGCCACGCTGATCCAGACGCGCCACCGCATTCCCGAAACCCCGCTCGCCGAGGGCCAGGTCATCGTCTACCAGGTGCCGGTGCCCGAACCCATGCAGCGCCTGGAGCCGCGCGAGACCGAGACGCGCACGCTGCACGGCCTTGCCGAATACGGCCTGATGCACGTCAAGCTGTACGAAGACATCGCGCGCCATGGGCATATCGCCACCACCTACGACTACCCGGTGCTGGTGAATGGCCGCTACGTGATGGCGCCGTCGCCGATACCGAAGTTCGACAACCCGAAAATGCATATGAACCCCGCTTTGCAGCTCTTCGGCGCGGGCCGCGAGAAGCGCATCTACGCCGTTCCGCCCTACACGGCAGTGCAGAGCCTGGGCTTCGAGGACCACCCCTTCGAAGTCCAGCGCTGGGACGCCGTCTGCGCGCTGTGCGGCGCCAGCGACAGCTTTCTGGACGAGGTGATCACCGACGACCAGGGAACGCGCGTGCATATGTGCTCGGATTCCGACTACTGCCGGGACCGCCAGGAGCCCCCGGCCGGCAGCGGACACGCCGGAAAGGACGCGCCATGAGCGTCACCCTGCGCGAGGCCACGCAGGCCGACCTGGAAGCCGTGCTGGTGCTGTACGCGGAAATCGAAAGCGACCCGCAGGACCTGCTCAGCCCGCAGCAGGCGCAGGCCATCTGGGCGCAGTTCGCGCGCTACCCCAGCTACCGGCTGTGGGTGGCCTGCGACGCCACGGCGGCCGTGGTGGGCAGCTACGCGCTGCTGATCATGCACAACCTCGCACACCGGGGCGCGCCGTCGGCGATCGTCGAAGACGTGGTCGTCGCCGCCCACCGGCAGGGCCAGGGCATAGGCCGCCGGATGATGGCGCACGCCATGGAGTGCGCCCGCGAGGCCGGCTGCTATAAGCTGGCGCTCTCGTCCAACGCCAGGCGCACCGGCGCGCACGCCTTTTATGAATCGCTGGGCCTTGTGCGGCACGGCGTCAGCTTCGTCATGGACATCCCGCGATGACCCCCCCGACAAACGCTTCGGACGCACAGGCGCCGCTGCTGAGCGTGCGCAATCTGGCCAAGCGCTACGGCGAGCGCGTGGCGTTGCAGGACGCGTCCTTCGACCTGTGGCCCGGCGAGGTGCTCGCCGTGGTCGGCGAGTCCGGCTCGGGCAAGTCCACGCTGCTCGACGCGATCGCTGCGCGCAGCGTGCCCGACGCGGGAACGGTGCAGTTTCGCCTGCGCGCTGGCGCGCTGCAGGATGTCTTTGCCATGAGCGAAGCGCAGCGGCGCCTGCTGGCCCGCACCGACTGGGGCTTCGTGCACCAGAACCCGGCAGACGGCCTGCGCATGGACGTCTCCGCGGGCGCGAACGTGGGCGAACGGCTGATGGGATTGGGCGAGCGCCACTACGGCCGGCTGCGGGCCACGGCCATGGAATGGCTACAGCGGGTGGAGATCGACGCCGCGCGCGTTGACGACACGCCGCGCAGCTTCTCGGGCGGAATGCGCCAGCGCCTGCAGATCGCGCGCAATCTGGTGACGCGGCCGCGCCTGGTGTTCATGGACGAGCCCACCTCCGGCCTGGACGTTTCGGTGCAGGCGCGCCTGCTGGACATGCTGCGCCAGCTCACGCGGCAGATGCAGCTGGCCGCCGTCATCGTCACGCACGACTTGGCCGTCGCGCGCCTGCTGGCGCAGCGCATGCTGGTCATGCAGCGCGGCCGCGTGGTCGAGTCGGGACTCACCGACCAACTGCTCGACGACCCGCAACACCCCTACACCCAGCTCCTCGTCTCTTCGGTACTGCAACCATGACCGCGCCCATACTCCAGATGAAAGGGGTGTCCAAGCGCTTCACCCTGCACCACCAGAACGGCGTCGAGCTGCCCGTTCTCTGCGGCGTGGACCTGAGCGTTGCGCCCGGCGAATGCGTGGTCCTCGACGGCCCCTCGGGAATGGGCAAGAGCACGCTGCTCAAGCTGATCTACGCCAACTACCGCGCCAGCGAAGGCAGCATCACGGTGCGCTCGGCGCAGGGCACGCCGATCGACGTGACGCAGGCCGCGCCGCGGACACTGGTGCAGTTGCGGCGCGACAGCATCGGCTACGTCAGCCAGTTCCTGCGCGTGATACCGCGGGTGCCGGCGCTCGACGTGGTGGCCGAGCCGCTGACCGAAGAAACCGCCGGCGACGCGCAGGCGCAGGCCGCCGCGCGCGCGCAGGCACGTGCCTGGCTGAGCCGGCTGCGCATCCCCGAACGCCTGTGGCAGCTGCCGCCGGCGACCTTCTCGGGCGGGGAACAGCAGCGCGTGAACATCGCGCGCAACATGATCCGGCCCCGGCCGCTGCTGCTGCTCGACGAGCCCACGGCGTCGCTGGACGCGGCCAACACCGAGACCGTGATCGCGCTCATCCGCGAAGCCGTGGCGCGCGGCGCAGCGCTGGTCGGCATCTTCCACGACGCGCACGTGGGCGCTGCGGTCGCCACCCGGCGCGTGAACGTGGGCGACTTCCGCGGGGCCGCGCGATGACCGCGACGCTCTTCAGAAACGCGCGCCTGGTGCTCCTGGGCGAGGTGCTGCTGGGCTGCCTGCGCACCGCTGACGGGCGCATCGCCGCGCTCGATTGCGGCGCCACCGGCGCTCCGGGGGAATGGACCTGGACGGCGACTACCTCCTGCCCGGTCTGGTGGAACTGCACACCGACAACTTCGAGCGCCACCTCATGCCCCGGCCCAAGGTGCACTGGGCCGAGATGCCCGCGCTGCTCGGGCACGACGCCGAGATCGCCGCCGCAGGAATCACCACCGTATTCGACGCGCTCGGCGTCGGCGAGGCGGACACGGACAGCCTGCGCGGCGCCCCCTGGGACCGGGTGCTCGAGGCCATGGACACCGCCGGCGCACGCGATCTGCTGCGCGCCGAGCACCACCTGCACGTGCGCTGCGAACTGCCGGCGCCCAACACCATCGACCTGTTCACGCCGTTCCACGGGCACCCGCGCCTGTCGCTGATCTCGCTCATGGACCACACGCCGGGCCAGCGCCAGTGGGAGAACCTGGCGCAGGCGCGCATCTACTACACCGGCAAGAAAGGCTGGAGCCACGAAAAGTTCGAGCGCCAGGTGGCGCATTCCGCCACGCTGCAGGCGCAGTACGCGCAGCCGCACCGCGCGTACTTCGTGGACTACTGCCGAACCCACGGCATCGCGCTCGCGAGCCACGACGACACCACCGCCGCGCACGTGGCGCAGGCGCACGCGGAGGGCGCCGCGTTGTCGGAATTTCCGACCACCCTGGCGGCCGCCCGCGCCGCGCACGAGCGCGGCCTGCTCACCGTGATGGGCGGTCCGAACGTGGTGCGCGGCGGGTCGCACTCGGGCAATGTGGCGGCCGCCGAACTGGCGCGCGCGGGCCTGCTGGACATCCTCTCGTCGGACTACGTTCCCGGCAGCCTGCTGAGCGCCGTGATGCAGCTGGTGCAGGACCAGGTCCTGGCCCTGCACCAGGCCGTCGCCACCGTCACCTGCAACCCGGCCCGCGCCGCCGGCATGCCGGACCGCGGCGAACTGGCCCCGGGCCTGCGCGCGGACCTGGTGCAGGTGCATATGGCCGAGCTGCCCGACGGCAATCGGCAGGCGGTGGTCCGCGGCGTCTGGCGCGAGGGACGGCGCGTGCTGTGATGCGCCCCGGGTCCGCCCGGAGCGCCGATGGCCCTTGGCAAGAAGCGGGGCCAAGCCCGAACACGCAGCTTGCACGCGCGGCAAGTTGCTCGATCTGCTCGTATTGCCGTAGCCCGGCTACGATTCAATCGTTCAAGCCAATGTTGCCATTTACTTGAATTAGTGCTAGAAATCGTAGCATGGCTACGATAGAGAGAACCAAACTAAATCACCTGTACACCCATTGGATACCGGGAACCCCGTTGACGTCAGAGGACCTGGCCACGCGGGGTATCTCCGCCGACCTCGCCGTCCACTACGCGCGCGCCGGCTGGCTCACTCGCCTGGCGCGCGGCGTGTACTGCCGCCCGAACGAAGTGCTGCAACTGCACCCCTGCCTGCTCTTGCTGGAACGAGCCGTCGATGGGCTGCATGTCGGCGGCAAGTCATCGCTCGACTGGTATGGGGTACGGCACTTCGTGCGACAGCAACCTGTCCTGGAGCTCTACGGCTGGACGGCGGCCAAACTGCCCGACTGGTTCACCGAACGCTTCCCGGCCGAATACCACCGCAAGCGCCTGTTCGACGAAGCGCCGAGCGCCCCGTTGCATGCCGGGCCACTCCAGAAGCGCAGCGGCGCGCCGCGGGTTTCGGCCCCGAACGCGGGTTGCTGGAAGTACTCAGCGAGGTCGGCGTGCGACAGCCACTGCAAGAAGCGCGTGAACTGGCGGAGAGTGCGTACAGCATGCGCGCCGACGTGCTGCGCGAACTGCTGCAACACTGCACCAGCGTCAAGACCGTGCGCCTGTGCCTGCAACTGGGACGCGAACTCTCACTGCCCTGGGCGGCGAAGCTGGACCGCGCGCAACTGCCCACCGGCAGCGCGAGGGCCTGGGTATCCCGTTCGGCCAATGGGCTTTTGGTGCTCAAGCCATGAACCAGACGTACCTCGACACCGCCCGCCTGCTGATCCAGATCGCGCCCTTCGTCCTTGCAGACGGCACGTTCGCGCTCAAAGGCGGCACCGCGATCAATCTGTTCATTCGGGACATGCCACGGCTGTCGGTCGATCTGGATCTGGTCTTCCCCGACCACAGTCTGCCTCGCGACGCGGCACTCACATGCATCCACGCCGCCATACGGCAATCCGCGGAGCGCCTGAACGCGCGGGGGTTTCAGACGCACACGCTGGCAACGCCCGATGCCGGCGAAACCAAACTGCTGGTGCGACGCGGCAAGATCGAGGTCAAGGTCGAGGTGAACTTCGTGATGCGTGGCACCGTCCAGCCCGTGCGCACCGCGGCCCTGACGCCCGCAGCCCGCGACGCCTTGCTGGCTGAGCTGGAGATTCCGATGGTGTCGTTGGAGGATGTGTATGGCGGCAAACTCGTCGCAGCCATGGACCGCCAGCACCCCCGCGACCTGTTCGACGTGATGCAGTTGTTCGCGCATGAAGGCATCACCCCAGGCATCCGGCGCGCTTTCGTGGTCTACCTCGCCAGTCACAACCGGCCGGTCCATGAAGTCTTGTTCCCGGCCATGCGCGACATCGGTCAAGAGTACGAACGCAACTTCCGTGGCATGACCACCGAACCAGTGGAACTGGACGCGCTACTCGCCACGCGCGAGCGCATGGTTTGGGAACTGCAAAGCAGCCTCGATGTCAATGAGCGCAGCTTTCTGCTATCACTCGTCAACAGCCGCCCCGAATGGCCGTTGCTGGGCATCGCGCATGCCGAGCATCTGCCGGGCATCCGCTGGAAGCTGCAGAACTTGGCCCAACTGCAACGCAAGCGGCCGGAAAAATTTACCGAACAAGCCCAACTGCTGGCGCAGAGGCTGGAATAAGCCTATGACACCGGACCGATCGGCCTCACCGGCGCACCCTCTGCGCTACCCAAAGAAGGCCCGCCACGCGCTCATTCTGTGCTGCTATTTGCGGGGCTAAGTCAATCAGGTGGTTCTTGAGCGCGTAGTAGGTCAGATCGGCGTTTGACGACAGGCACATCTTTCTCATGAGTCGCCTGCGATAGGTGCTCACCGACTTCACGCTCAGCGACAGTGCCCGGGCGATGTCGCCCGCCGTCTTGCCCTGGGCCAGCTTGAGGAACACCTGAAACTCACGCTCCGACAATTGTGCGTGCAGCGGCGCGGCGTCCCTGCGCTTGAGCTCCCGGGCCAGCAGTTTGCTCACGGCCCGGGTCAGGTAGCGGCGGCCCAGCGCGATGGTGCGGATGGCCTCCACGATTTTCGAGGGATCGCATTCCTTGTTCAGGTAGCCGCTTGCCCCCTGGTGGATCAGAGGGACCGCATAGTGCGTCTCGGGGTAGCTGCTCAGGATGAGAGTGCCCATATTGGGTGCCTTGGCGCGCAACCTGGCGAGCACGTCGATCCCGCTGCGGCCGGGCATCGACAGGTCCATGAGCAGCACGTCGATTTCCTTGTTGCGACCAGGTCGATGGCTTCCCCGCCGCTCGCTGCCTCCCCTTGCACCCGCAGATCCAGATGCTCCGACAGAAACTGGCGCAGTCCGGAGCGGACGATCGCGTGGTCATCCACAATGCCGATCTTGATCATCGCGCCGTCTTTCCTTACCGTACGTATCGACCGGGAAGCGCTCCGGCTACTCCTGCACGGCCGGGGCCCATTCAAGCGGCCGGCCATTATCCGGAAATCAAGCGTATGCACCCCGAAGAAAACCCCCGGCGCTGGCTGTCCCGGGTGCGCAAGATGGCGCGGAGCCTGCCCATGGTGCTGCTCGCGGCCATGGCGGTGCTCGTGGGCATCAACGAGACGGGGCACTTGCGCTCTCAGGATGCGGTAGGGCAGATGGCCCTGGGCCGGAGCACGCACAGCGACGTGAGCACCTTGCTGCAAAGCATGCTCGACGCGGAGACGGGGCAGCGCGGCTATCTGCTCACCGGCGACGAGACCTACCTGGCGCCCTACGACCTGGCCATCTCCACCGTGCAAACCAAGCTCGACCGGCTGCGCCAGCAATTCGTGCACGCACCCGAAGACATGCAGGAGTTCGGACTGCTCTCGCAGCAGATAGCGTGCAAGCTCGCAGAGATGGAACTCAGCCTGCGCCTGCGCCGGCAGGGCAATATCGACGCCTGGAAGTTCATCCTGAACACGGACATGGGCAAGGAGTGCATGCAGGCGATCCACCAGCATGCGCTGGAACTGATCCAGCGCAGCGACCGGCGCGTGCAGAACGGCCAGCGGCAAATCGAACAGTCGCTCATGCTGTCGCGCATCGGCATTGCCACGGTCACCGTCATTGGCCTGCTCGCCTTTTCCATGTATCTGCGCCAGGCGCGGGCCCTGCAGGCGGTCAACCAGCGCGAGCAGGAATTGCTCGAACGCGAGCGGGACCGGCTCGAGGGACTGGTGCGCGAGCGCACCGCCACGCTGTCGGCGCTGGCGAATCACCTGCAGCAGGTGCGCGAGGAAGAGCGGGGGCATCTGGCGCGCGAACTGCACGACGAGCTGGGCGCCTTGCTGACCGCGGCCAAACTCGATGTGGCGCGCCTGAAATCCAAGATCGACGCGACGCCACCGGACGTTGCCGAGCGCCTCAGGCACCTGACCGAAACGCTCAACAGCGGCATCGCGCTCAAGCGCCGCATCATCGAAGACCTGCGCCCCTCGTCGCTGTCCAACCTGGGGCTGAGCGCCGCCATCGAGATCCTCACGCGCGAGTGCGCCGAGCGCGCGGGAATCGAGGTCGAGACCAGTCTGGAGAGCGTGCAACTGCCCGAAGCCACGCAGCTCACGGTATACCGGATGGTTCAGGAGGCCCTGACGAACATCGGCAAGTACGCCAAGGCCCGCAGGGTGCTCGTTTCGGTGCATTCCCATCCCCGCCACGTGGCAGTGCAGGTGCGCGACGACGGCCTGGGGTTCGACCCCGTCAGCGTGCGCCCCAACTCGCACGGTCTGGCGGGCATGCGGCATCGCGTCGAGGCCGCAGGCGGTCGCCTGTCCATCGCCTCGCGCCCCGGCGGGGGCACCTTGGTCTCTGCGATATTGCCGCTGGAATACACTCCCGGCACCCCGCCTGCGCTCCAGGGCGTCTGATGCGTTGCCCGGGGTCGCAGTCCATGGAGATCGTTGATGCAAAGAATGAACCACGAGCCGGCCACCGGGTGCAGACCCGGATCGGGCCTGGCATTTTCTCTGGCCCTGCTGCTGGCCGTATCCGCGATCCCTGCCCACGCCGGGCGGCGGGCCGCGCTTCGCGCACCCGAGCCGGGCGTACTTTGCGACCGCTATGTGTGCGCCAACGACCAGGGAATCTCGCGCAGCCTTACCGAAAAATACCTCGGCAAAAAAACCGCGACGAAACTGTTCTCACAGGGCGATTTCGACCTGACCGAGTTCACTTTCGCAAATGGCATTTTCTGCGACACCAAGGAGCGGCTGTGCCGCAGAGATCGGTACTACGGCGCGGACGGCAAACGCAGCGGGGCCGTGTCCGGGAAATACACCAGAAAGCTGTTTGGTCCGTGATTCGCGCCGACGCCGCAGCGGCGATCAAATGCGCTTGAAAACCAGCGTTCCGTTGGTGCCGCCAAAACCGAAGTTGTTTTTCACGGCCACATCGATTCTCATGTCGCGCGCGGTGTTTGCGCAGTAGTCCAGATCGCACTCCGGGTCCTGCTGCAACAGGTTGATGGTGGGCGGCACCTTCTGCTCGTGCAGCGCCAATACCGTGAACACGCTTTCAATTCCGCCCGCACCGCCGAGCAAATGGCCCGTCATGGACTTGGTCGAACTGATGACGGTGCTGTAGGCGTGCGCGCCCAGGGCGGCCTTGATGGCATGCGTTTCATTGAGGTCGCCCAGGGGCGTGGACGTGCCGTGGGCGTTCAGATAATCGACATCCGCGGCATTCATTTCGGCGTTGCGCAGTGCGCCCAGCATGGCGCGGCGCGGGCCGTCCATGCTCGGGGCCGTCATGTGGCCGGCGTCGGCGCTCATGCCGAAACCACATAGTTCGGCGTAGATCCGCGCGCCGCGGGCCTTTGCGTGCGCGTACTCTTCGAGCACCAGCACGCCGGCGCCTTCCCCGAGCACGAAACCGTCGCGCTCCCTGTCCCAGGGGCGCGAAGCGGTCTGCGGGTCGGCGTTGCGCGTGGACAGGGCGCGCATCGCAGCGAAGCCGCCAATGCCCAGCGGAGAGACCGTGGACTCGGCCCCCCCGGCGAGCGCCACATCCGCGTCCCCGTACTCGATCATGCGGCCCGCCACCCCGATGCAGTGCAACCCCGTGGTACAGGCGGTCACCACGGCGAGGTTCGGCCCCTTGAAGCCAAAGCGCATGGATACGTGGCCCGCCACCATGTTGATGATCGACGCAGGAACGAAGAACGGCGTGATGCGCCGTGGCCCGCGCTGTATCAGTTCCACATGGGTGTTTTCGATCAACGGCAGGCCGCCGATTCCCGAGCCGATCACGCAGGCGATGCGCGTCGCGAGTTCCTCACCGAGCGCATCCCCCGTGGGCAGACCGGCGTCCTGCACGGCCTGCTCGGCGGCCGCAATGCCAAAATGGATGAAAGTGTCCATCGCGCGCGCGTCCTTGGCGCGGATGTACGAATCCAGGTCGAACCCCTTGACCTCGCCTGCGATCTTGCAGGCAAAGTTCGACGCGTCGAACTTGCTGACAGGCCAATGCCGGATTTTCCGGCCAAGATATTGGCCCAGGAATCGGCCACCGTATTGCCCACGGGGCTGACGCAACCCAGACCGGTCACGACGACGCGACGACGGCTCATGCGTAAAAAAACCTTTTGCTGGATCGCCCGAATCGGGTCGTGCGACGCCCCTCAAGCCTTCTGATGGCTGTTGGCGTAATCGATGGCGCTTTGTACCGTGGTGATCTTCTCGGCGTCTTCGTCCGGGATCTCGATTCCGAATTCGTCTTCCAGCGCCATCACCAGTTCCACGGCGTCGAGCGAGTCGGCACCGAGGTCGGCCACGAAAACCTTTTCATTTGTGACCTGGGACTCCTCCACGCCGAGTTGATCGGCAATGATTTTCTTGACGCGTACTTCGATATCGCTCATGGTTTCCCTCTGGGGATGGTGAATGAATCCGCGATTCTAGCCGCTTGGGAGCCCTGCCCGACAGCCCACCACCCGGATGAATCCGTGCCAATTCCATCGATTACATGTACATACCCCCATTGACATGCAGTTCCTGCCCCGTCACGTAGCCGGCCTCGCGCGAGGCCAGGTAGACGACGGCGTGCGCGATGTCCGCGGGCTGGCCCAGATGCCCCAATGCGATCCGCGCGCGCAGCGCCTTTTGCTGCTCCTCGGGCAGGCTGGCCGTCATGTCGGTCTCGATGAAACCCGGGGCCACGCAGTTCACCGTGATTCCGCGGCTGCCCAGTTCGCGCGCCAGCGCCCGGGTCATCCCCGCGACGCCGGCCTTGGCCGCCGCGTAGTTCGCCTGCCCCGGGTTGCCCGACGCCCCGACCACGCTGGTGATGCTGATGATGCGCCCGAAGCGCTGCTTCATCATGGGCCGCATGGCAGCG
>NZ_AFAL01000507.1 GCF_000193225.1 Verminephrobacter aporrectodeae subsp. tuberculatae At4
AGAGCGCATATCCCAGTAAGCTAGAATTACCGGCACTGACGCCCCGACACGCGTCTTGTTCCGGCCAGAGCGCATATCCCAGTAAGCTAGAATGCAGGGCTTGTGTGTGTGCAAAGAACCGGCGTTCCGGCCAGAGCGCATATCCCAGTAAGCTAGAATGGAGTAGTCATGCGAGCGACAGTTTCGGTAGTTCCGGCCAGAGCGCATATCCCAGTAAGCTAGAATGCCACCGCGCTAACCCCTTGATTTTTAAGGAAAATTTCGTTCTCAGACGGCAAAAAATTCGCGCCATGGTCTAGAAAAGATCGAACTGCTCTGGTGCTTTTTGCGCGGGTTGCTTGCTGCGCCCGCGGTAGGTGATGGCACGCTCGTACTGCTTGTCGGTGAACTGGAGGACATGGACCTTACCACCAGAAGGCAGTGCGTGCTCCACTGCGCGGCACAGGGTATCCACCTGGGTCTGGCTGGTGCAGAACCGCATGTACACGCTGAACTGGCTCATTGCAAAGCCCATGTCGAGCAACGTGTTGCGAAACTGTGTCGCTGCCTTGCGTTCGGCTCTCTCTACCACCGGCAAGTCGAACATCACCACCATCCACATGAGTCGGTACCCGGACAACATGGTGTGGCAGGCAAGGTGATCAATCGGGCTCGAAGCCGCCCGCCAGCGCGAGTGGCAGTCCCGGCAAGGGCAAGTCCAGCTTGGGGCGGTCGCCGAGGTACACCTGCGCCAGAGACGTCGCCAGGCGTTGCGCGCACACCATCACCGGGGTCACGCCCGCTGCTGTCTGCATGTCCTCATGCAGCACGCGCACCAAGGCACGCTTGGTGTCTGGCGTGACATGCGACTCGCCGGCCTTGTGCAACTGCCATACCTTCAGATCCACCATGGGACGAAAGGGCTCCACCAAATCGTCCACCAGCCGCATCGCATTGGCGTCGTTGCTGTGGTGCAGCCCGATGCTGGGGTGCAGGCCCGCAGCCACCACCGCGCGGGCGGTAGCAGATCGCATGATGGTGTAGCCGTAGTTCAGCAGCGCATTCAATCCGTCGCCGTCTTGGTCGCGTCGAAAGTCCGAACCAAACAGCAGGCCCCAGTAACGGCGCGCGCCCTGCCCCTCCACATTGTCCGGGTCGCCACTTCTGACTTTGGCCACCAGGGCCTGCAATGGTGCCGTGGGTGCGGCTACGGCCGCCAGGGTTGCAGCTTGTTGCTCCAACTTGGACTTGACCACTGCCGCCCACAGGCGCTTGTGCATGGGCAGGCTGGCTGCAATCTGCGCCTCTATGCGCTTGGCCTGCACGTGGTGGCCATCGAGTGATAGCAGCATGCCCATGGCGTTATGGTTGGGGCCGCAGAGCACAAAGGGGGTACCGCGTTCGGCCAGGGCCACGAGCAGGTTGTTCGTGTACGTAAGGCCATGTGCGTTGGCGACCACGGCCGCGATATCGTCCAACGGTACTTGGCCCAGTTCCTTGCGCTCACCCTCCGTATCTTTGACCACCATAAAGCCACGATGGACAAAGAGGTGCCGCCGGTCGTCTGCGATTTCGACGATGCGGCCAATCATGACCGTCAGCCTTTGAAGCCCGGATCGCGCAGTTCGCCGATGGGAGAGATGCTGACTTGGCGGGCTTTGGCAGACTGAAATGATCCGGCCTTCTTGGAAACATAAGCAAAGGGATCTGCCTTGTCGCGGTTCCTTGCGTCCACATTGGCTTCGTTCGGCGCGACAAGAAACACCTGCCCGTTGGCAGAAATCTTGACCACACGCATCGTTTTTTCGCTTCCATCCAATGCCAACCGGACGGCGTCCCCGATCATCAATCGCATCATCAACGGCCTTCCGTTCTGACCATGGGAGCAATGGCGCAGCCGCCCCCAGCCGGATGCCCGCACGATGCGGTAGGCCTCAAATGTCGAAATCACTGCCCCCTCCCACTTGCCCTGGTCGTTCGCCGTGATCTCGATGCAGTAGTTGCTGCCGCCCACATAGCCCTTGTACGGCAGGGGCTGGCCTTGGGAATCCACACCGTGGCGCACAGGCTGGCGAGATTCTGTAATGCGGATAAGGTTGACGACCTCGCGGCCTGCGCTGCCGTCGGCCTTGCGCCGCGGCTTGATGCTGCCGTCCTTGCGGATGCCGTAGGCGGTCTCTTCCATCATCGCGCCCTCAAAACCATGGTCTGGTTTGTGGCTTACCCAGATATGGCGCACGGCACGCTCCACATGGTCGCGGTAACTGGGCCAGGGCAGGGGCATGTCTTGCACCAGCCGGGTCAGGCCGTCTTCACGGGCCTGCGCGCTGGCGCGGGCAAAGCGCTGCATCAGGCCCTGGTCGGTAACACCGATCACGCAGGCGTCGACCGCATGGTGGCGGTGGTCGTTGCGGTTCTTTTCTCCGTCCAGGCCCAGCACGTCGTTGAGCCCGAACTTGGCACGCAGCATGGCCGTCATCCGCCCCGGAATCACCCGCACCCCTTGCGGTTTCGGGCACACCAACCGCAGGTAGTTCGCGGCCACCCGCGAGAGGTAGCGTGTGTCATTGAGCGCACGCGCGAGAAAGTCCTTGTCCTCCCCCAGCCAACGCTGGTAGCCATCGGGCGCAAAGCGGTAGCGCTTGCGCAGCGGCATGCGCTCGGCGCGGTGCAAGATGCCCTCGTAGCTCCACCCCCGGGCTTCAAAGTCAGCCCGCGCATCCCAGGGCGTGCGGTTGCGCTTGATGCGGTTGGCCTCGCGCAGGGCCACGGTGCGGTTGTTCAGGCTGTCGTCCAGCGTTTGCGAAAACGGCAGGATATGCTCGATCTCCACCTTCGGGCTCAGCAGCATGGTGGTGCTGATCTGTTCGCCGCTGTAGGGGCAGCGGCGGTCGACCACGTCAAAGCTCAGTTCCTCCCACAAGATCCATTTCTGGATATCGCTGCTGCGCACACGCTCGGGGCTGATGCCCAGGGTTTCTGCAATGCGCTCCCGAATGCGTGTGTTGCGCCGCTGGTTTTCGGCCTGCTTGCGCTGTGTCTCCTGCTGCTGCTCGCGACTTTGCTTCAGGTCACGCGCCAGTTCCACCACCACTTCGCTGGGGCGGCCATAGCGGCGGATCAGCGCATTGACCACCGTGCGTACCTGGTTCAGCCCGATATGTACCGTGGGGTTGGCGATTTTTCCGTGGCGCTTTTCCTCGGGGTCCTCGGGCTTGCCGCTGCCAAAGGCCACATGGCGCTGCAGGGCCTTGCCGTAGTACGGCAGTTGCTTGAAGGCAAATAACGGCCTGACCTCGCCCGTCGATGCAATGATGCGTTCGCCGACCTGCTGCACCTCATCCCCGGAATGCTCGAAGTCAAAGCCCAGGTCGCTGTGGTGTGCAAAACCGGCCGCCTGCACGGCCTTGTCGTAACTACAGACCTCGCGCTGCAACGCGGGCACGATGCGCTCCAGCGCCTTGCGGCTCAGGCTGCCGTAGCCCTCGGGCAGGCTGGTGTCGGCAATGGCTTCGGCGCGCGCCTCATCGACTCCCGTGTGCTGTTGCAGCCAGGCAATCAAGCGCCCCTCACCCTCCTCGCTGACAAGCTGCCAAACGATCTCGTCTTGCAGCGCTGCGTCAAACCCCGCCCAGGCCGGGCCAAACAAATCCTTGCGGGCCAGGATGGCGCTGGTGGCATTGCCTTTGAGTTCGGTGCGCTTTTCGTCTTCCAGATTGAACTTCACCGTTCCCGGGAGCTTGAGCAACTTGCGCATTGGCGCAAAGCCCAGTTTGCCCTGGCTCTCCAGCGCAGCGACCAGCGCATCACGCTGCGCCAGGGTCAGCGGCACTTCGCGCAGTGCTTCGTCCAAGAGTCGCAGGTGGTTGACCTCTTGCAAGATGCGAAAGCGCTGCGTACTGGGCAAGGCCAGCGGGGCCCGCTCTTCTTCAGGCAGCAGCGTGCAGCGGCCGGGTTTGACGGGGCGCAGCTTGCGCTGGAACAGCAGCGTGTATCTCAATTCCTTACAGGCCGCGTCGGTGAACAGGCCCGGCTGCAACGCCGCCTGCACGGCCCACAGCGCATCAAACTCCTGCTCGATCATGGCACGGTCCACATACAGGTCGTAGCGCTTGTCGATGCGCTGCCGACCCTCGTCGGTGGTGTACGGCGTTTCACGGTAGCGCGCCCGCACTCCCTGGCGATGCACGCCCTCGGGCTTTTGCTGCATGCGCTCCTTCCAGAACCATTCGCCCACCGTGGCGCAGCCGCTGTCGTGGATCTGCGCACGCAGTTCGCTTATGGCCTGCTTGAGCGCACCGCTCTCGTTGTCCTTGCGGTCGGTCTTGCGGTTGCTTTGAAAACCCCGGCGCTGGTTGATGTGAAACAGCGCCCGGGCAAATTCACCCGGGGTCAAGGCCTGATGCAAGCCCTTGGCGCGCAGCTGGTAGGGGTTGAGCCGCTCCAGCACCTTGCGCCCGGCCGCATCAGCAGGAAAAAAGCCATGGCGCATCAGTTGATCGTGCATGCGCGCCTTGCGCTTGAGCAAGCGGTCCCGGCGGCGGCGCATGATACGGGCAGCACGGCGGGTAACCGCCAGCGAGGAGCCATCCTTGGGATTGCGGCCGTCGCTGAAGATGCGGGAACCAGCCTTGATGATGGCCGTAGGCGCACCAGACCTATCCAACCGCAAAACAGCCCACCCCAGCGAGCTTGACCCCAGATCCAACGCCAAGCGATAAACACTTGCCTCGTCCATTTGCACCCCTTGATATATTGAGTCGTAGCGGCGGATTGTGCTATACTCGCAACCGATTACTTCACTGGGATATGCGCTCTGGACGCTAACACGCAGAAAGATGCACCAAATGGAAGACCCCGCAGGCGGGGTCTTCGTCTTTTTGGAGCCCAATCGGCCGCCGGTCTCAGCAATACCCCACAGCCCCTGGCGCCGCTCGACAGGGCAAGACCAAATCCCCCCCCTGCACCAAAGAACCTCAACGCACCGCGTCCGGCAGTTCGATCTTGACTTCGAGCACCTCCAGGTTGTCCTGGCGCTCCACATGCACCTTCAGGTCATCCGGGTTGATCTTCACGTACTTGGATATCACGGCCACCAGTTCGCGCTGTAGCGCGGGCAGGTAGTCGGGTTCGGGGCCGTTGCGGCCGTTGCGCTCGTGCGCCAGGATGAATTGCAGACGCTCTTTGGCGACAGAAGCGGTCTTCTTCTTTTCGCCGAGCAGGAAGGAAAGCAGGCGACCCATGGCTCACCTGCCTCCGAACAGGCGTTTGAAGAGACCGGATTTTTCGGCATCGACGAAGCGCATGGGCTTGTCGGTGGCGCCCAGGAAGCGGTCGATCACGTCCTTGTAGGCCTCGGACACGTCCGTTCCCTGCGCATGAATCGCGGGGCTTCCCTGGTTGGACGACTGCAGCACCACCGGGGACTCGGGAATCACGCCGATGAGCTTGATGCGCAGAATGTCCTGGATGTCCTGCAGGCTCAGCATCTGTCCGTCAGCGACGCGGCTGGGGTTGTAGCGCGTGATCAGCAGGTGCTCCTTGACCGGATCGGCGCCGTCGATCGCGCGCCGGGTCTTGCTGCCGAGCATTCCCAGGATGCGGTCCGAGTCGCGCACCGAGGAGACTTCGGGGTTCGTGACCAGCAGCGCCTCGTCGGCGAAATGCATGGCCATGAGGGCGCCGCTTTCGATTCCGGCGGGCGAATCGCAGACGATGTATTCAAAGTCCATCGCGGCCAGATCCTGGAGCACCTTCCCGACGCCGTCCTGCGTGAGCGCGTCCTTGTCGCGGGTCTGGCTGGCGGCCAGCACGAACAGCTTGTCGCACTGCTTGTCCTTGATCAGCGACTGGTTCAGGTTGGCCTCGCCATGGATCACGTTGATGAAGTCATACACCACGCGGCGTTCGCAGCCCATGATCAGGTCGAGGTTGCGCAGGCCAACGTCGAAGTCGATCACCGCGGTCTTGTGGCCGCGCAGGGCGAGGCCGGTGGCAAAGCTGGCACTGGTGGTGGTCTTGCCCACGCCACCCTTGCCGGAGGTCACGACGACGATTTTGGCCATTTGTTGCTGGTTCTCTGTGGTTTGGATTGCGTTGCGGTGAACGGGGCGAACGGGGGCTCAGGCCAGGGGCTCGACGATGATCTTCTCGCCCTCGAGCCGCACCTGGGCCGCCCGACCCGCGACATTCGCGGGCAGCGCGGTCTCGGATGTGCGGTAGATGCCGGCGATGGACACGAGCTGCGGCTCCATGCAGGTGGAGAAGATGCGCGCCCCGGTGTTGCCGCGCGCGCCGGCGAGGGCGCGACCGCGCAGCGGGGCGTACACGTGGATGTTGCCGTCGGCAATGACTTCGGCGCCAAAACTGACCATGGCCAGCACGACGAGGTCGGCGCCGCGCGCGTACACCTGCTGGCCCGAGCGCAGCGGCTTGTCGAGCACCATGGTGCCGGGGTCGGACGCGGGTAACTCGGGCATGGCCGCGGGCGCTTCGGCGCGCGCGGGCGGCGCCTCGGGTACGGCGCCCAGGCCTGCGGCGCGCGCGGCCTCCAACTGCGCGGGGTTGCCGCCGCGCACCGCCACCGGCAGGGTCCCGTGGCTGCGCAGCAGGGCCATGATGGCAGCGAAATCGATGGGTTCCCGGGAATCCCGCACCGGGGCCAGGTCGATCAGCACCGGGTCATTGTCGAAAAACCCCGGGGCGTCGGCGACGCGCCCGGCCAGATCGGCTGCAAGCAGCGCGAAGTCGGTGGTCTTGAGCACCACGGCCACCACGGGCAGAGAGGCGCTTTTCAGGTCAAAGCAGGTGCGGGCCTGGGCCGGCGTGGTAGGGACCATGAATGGGGTGGGGCAAGGGGCGCTCGGGATCCGGGTTTCAGTCAGCAGGTGCAAAGTGTATCGTGCCGCGCCGGGCCTGCCGCGCAGCCGGTTTACCTGCCGGTGCGCTATCCGGGCCAGCCGGGGTGCTGCCTGAGCGCGCTCAGCAGCCGCTGGCCCACGTCGTCCAGGCTGCCGTCGTTGTGCAGTTCGATGCTGGCGCTGCCCGCGGGCGGCCTGAATTGCAGCGCTCGCTGCACCCGGTCTTCGACCGCGTCGGGTGTCTCGCGGCCGCGCGCCAGCAGGCGCTCGCGCAGCCGCTCCGGGCTGGCGCTGATGTGCACCGCCAGCAGGTGCGGAAAGCGCACCAGCGCAGCGGGCAGGTGCGCGCGCGAACCGTTGAGCAGCACCCATTGGCCGGCGGCCAGCGGGTCCAGCTGTGCGTGCCGCACGCCGTAGCCCAGTCCGTTGGCCTGCCAGTGCAGCGCGAACGCCTGCGCGCGGAGCAGGGCCGCGAAGGCTTTGGGCGAGACGCTTTCGTGCGCCTCGGCGCCGGGCGTCGCCACGCGGCTGATGGTGCGCCGCGCCCAATGCAATGCGTGCGCTGCGGGCAGATGCGCGCGCAGCCAGTCGAGCAGGCTGTCCTTGCCCGCGCCCGAAGGGCCCATGAAGTAGACCAGCCGCGCCGTCATGCGCCCAACTCCAGCCAATCGAGCAGCACGAAGTCCGCGCCCGGCGCGGGTTCGGCGAAGAGCGCCAGGCCGTCGAACGGCTGCGCGGGCAGCTTGCCGAAGAACGCCCGCGCGGCGTCCTGCAGCAGGGCCTGGGTCTGGCGGTCCGCCTGCCGCAAGCTGCCGGTGAGCGACAGGTGGAAGCGGAATTCTCCGAGCACGAAGGGATAGCCCCAGCGCTGCAGCAGTTCGTCCTGCCGGGGCGTGAGCGCGGCGCGGCGCCGGCGCGCCAGATCCGCGTCGGACAACGGCGCGGCCAGCGGCTGCAGTTGCGTGACGCAGGCCGCAGCGAGCGCGTCGATGGCGGCGTTCGCGGGCTGCGCAGGCGTTGGCAGCAGCGCCAGAAAGTCGTCCATGCGCGCCACCTCCAGCGGCGGCAGATCAAAGGGCCGCAGGCTGCGCGCCAGCGCCTGCACGGCCTGGTGCAGCGCGGCCCGGTCGATTCCCGGCGCCAGCGCGAACGGCGCCTTGAGCGTGGCGTGCCAGCCGTAGCGGCGCGGTGCGGCGGTGAGCCGGTGCAGGTCCGCCGCCGCCACGCCGTCGATTTCCGGTTGCGGCATGGCCTGCCGCGTGGCGGCGCAGCGGCCGAGCCAGCGGCTGCCGGCAAGCCAGCCCGGGCTGCCGGGCCGGGGGGCGAAATACACCGCGTAGCGGTGCGCCGTGGCGGATGCCTCAGGCAGTGCGCTCATCGTGTTCCCCATGCTGGATGTTCAGTTTCACGCGATCGCCGGCAAACCAGGCGCGCGCCCATTCGATGGGGCGGCCTTCCGGATCGACGTTCAGGCTCTCGACCAGGAGCACCGGGCGGGTGGCGGGCTGGCGCAGACCGGCGGCGAGCGCGGCGTCGGGCAGTTCGGCGGTGATGCGGCTTTCGCGGCGCGTGTAGTCGCTCACGCCGTGCGCGCGAAACCCGGCGGTGATGGAGCCGGTTTCGCGCACCACCGCGGCCAGCCCTTCGAAGCGCGGCAGCGGAAACCAGCGCTCGCTCAGATGCAGCGGCCGCCCCTCGGCCTCGCCCATGACGCGCAGCGCCAGCAGCGGACTGCGCGCGGGCACCTGCAGGGCCCGGGCCAGCGCCGCGCTGGCGCGCACCGTCTGCGCGTGCAGCAGCACCAGGCTGC
>NZ_AFAL01000506.1 GCF_000193225.1 Verminephrobacter aporrectodeae subsp. tuberculatae At4
CGAGCGCTTTGCACGGACTCCAGCCGAATGGGTGCGGCAAAGCCGGCCTGCGGCGCGACGGCGCAGTCGCCGGCGGCGAAGATCGCCGGGTCCCGGGTTCGGCCATGCGCGTCGACGACGATGCCCGCGGCCGTGGCCAAGCCAATGCGCTGCGCCAGTTCGTCGCACGCGTGGTTGCCAATGCCTACGAGCACCGTGTCGGCCGGCAAGCGCTCGCCGTCAGCCAGCCGCACGGCGCGCACCCGGGTGTCGCCTTCGAGCGCTGCGACCTGCGCACCCAGCACGAGCCGCAACGATCAGCGTGCCGGACTGTGTCCAATGCATCATCGAGGGACTGACCAGGCGATTCAGTTCCACGTTCAGCACCCCGGCCAGGCCGCACACCAGGCCCGCGATCACGAAGGCAAGCAGTTTGTACCGGCGCGTCGGGTAGCCGATCGCGCCCATGCGCACCGCGTTCTCCCGCAGACCGATCAGCACCATGCCGAACCGTGCCTGCAGCAAGCGGTGCATGAAGAACAGCGCCAGCATCAGCACGGCCAGGCAGGTGTAGTAGAAACCCGCGTCGGTTCGCAACGGCCAGCCGTCGGCGAAGCCGAAGGATGAGCGCCGATCCATTTGCAGGCCGTCGTCGCCGCCCACGCTGCTCAGCGAGACGAACACGCAATAGAACATCTGCGCCAGCGCCAGCGTAATCATCAGGAAATGCACGCCGCTCGTGCGCAGGCTGATGCTGCCGATGAGCCAGGCCACGGCGCCGGTCACCAGCAGCGCGATGGGCCAGGAAATCCAGGCGCTGTCCAGACCCTGGCCGGCGAGGATGGCCACGGCGTACCCGCCGATGCCGATGAAGACCGCGTGACCGAAGCTGACCATTCCGCCATAGCCCAGCAGCAAATTCAGGCTCGTCGCCGCCAGCGCGTAGACCAGGATGCGGGTCGCCAGCACGAGGTGGAAATCCTGGCCCAGCGCTTCCAGCAGCGCGGGCAGCGTCAGCATCAGCACGGCCGCGCCGGCCAGAGGGAGACGGCTCATGTCGGCAGTTCCCGGGGGGTGTCCGCCGGGGTGGCCCGGGCGGGGCTGCGGCGCCGCGCGCCGCCTGTGTCCTGCGCAAACAGGCCGGCCGGGCGCACCATCAGCACGCCCGCCATCAGCACGTAGGCCGAGATGGAGGCCAATGCGGGGCCCAGTTCGGAGGCTGTATGCGCCGGCAGCAGCCGGCCCAGCAGGCCCGGCAGCAGAGCGCGGCAGAGCGTGTCCAGCGTGGCGATGAGCAGCGCAGCCAGAAAGGCGCCGCGAATGGAGCCAATCCCGCCCACGACGACGACGATGAAGGCCAGGATCAGAACCTCCTCGCCCATGCCGACCTGCACCGAGGTCAGCGGCCCCATCGCGGCACCGGCCAGGCCGCTGAGCACCGCACCGAAGGCGAAGATGGCGGTGAAGAGCGCTTTCACGTGCACGCCCATCACCTGCACCATCTCGCGGTTCGACGCACCTGCGCGCACCCACATTCCCAACCGCGTGTGGCCAACGATCCAGTACAGCAGCAGCGCCACCGCCAGCCCGGTGCCGATGATGAGCAGCCGGTAGGCGGAGTAGTGCAGGTCGGCAAACAGGTGCACGGAGCCGGCCAGCGCCTCGGGCACGTTGTGGGAGACCGGCAGAGCCCCCCAGAGCAGACGCGTGCTCCCATTCAGGATCAGGATCAGCGCGAAGGTGGCCAGCACTTGGTCCAGAGGGTCCAACGGGTACAGCCGGCGCATGAGTCCGAATTCGAGCAAGGCACCGATGAGGGCCATGGCCAGCAGTCCTCCCAGCAGCCCGAGTACGGCGGAGCCGCTGCGTTGCGTCAGCGTGGCCGTGAGAAAGGCGCCCAGCATGTACAGCGAACCATGCGCCAAATTGACGAGCCCCATGACGCCGAAGACCAGCGTCAAGCCAGCGGCGATCAGGAACAGCATCAGCCCGAGTTGCAGGGCGTTCAGCAGGTGTTCGATCCAGAGCATGGCCTACTTGCGCATCTTGCAGGCGCTGGCGTAAACATCGCCGTGCTTGCTGCTGATGCGACTCCCGGTCCTGTTGTAGAGCCGGCCCGACGCGTCGCGGCTCACCGTGCGGATGTGGTAGTCCTGCAGCGGGAACTGATTCGGGCCGAGCATGAAGTCCCCGCGCACGGAGTGGAACTTGGCGTTGGCCAGCGCGTGGCGCAGGCTCGCCGGGTCGTCGACGTTGCCGCCGTTCTCCCGCACTGCGGCGTCCAGCAGCATGATCGCGTCGTACCCGTGCGCGGCGTAGAAGCTGGGCAGGCGCTTGTAGGCCTGCTCGAACGCGGCGACGAAGGCCTTGTTCGCGGCGTTGTCGGTATCGGTGGACCAGGAGCCGGCGTTGACCAGCCCGAGCATGCTCTCGCCCGTGGCCGCGAACAGGTCCTGATCGGACGTGGTCATGGTGGTCAGCAGAATCGACGGGTCCAGATTCGCCGCGCGCAGCTGTTTGATGAAGTTCGCGCCCATGCCGCCAGGCAGAAAGAAGAACACGGCGTCGGGCTTTTGGTCCTTCTGGCGCGCGATCTCCACGGCGAAGTCGAGCTGGCCCAGCTTGGGGTAGGCCTCATCGACGACGTCGCCCTTGTACATGCGTTTGAAGCCGGCAATCGCGTCGCGGCCGGCCGGGTAGTTCGGGGCGATCGTGGTGATCCGCTTGTAGCCCTTGTCCGTTGCGTATTTGCCGGCGGCCTCGTGCACGCTGTCGTTTTGCCAACTCACGTTGAAGAAGCCCGGGTCACATTTCTCACCGGCGTAGGCCGAGGGGCCCGCGTTCGAGCTCAGCACGATGCGCCCGGCCTCCAGCACCACCGGTGCCGCGGTGAGCAGCACGTTGGAGTAGATGATTCCGGTGAGCACCTGCACCTTGTCTTTCCGGACCAGGCGCTCGGCCACCTGTTTGGCAATGCCGGGGTTGAACTGGTCGTCCGCCACCACCAGAGCAGTCGGCTGACCACCGACCTTGCCGCCGAGCTGCTTGACTGCCAGTTCGATGCCGTCGCGCATCTCCACGCCGGGCGCCGCCTGCGCGCCGCTGAGCGTGGTCAGCACACCGATGCGCAACTCGGCCGCGTTCGCGCCCGTGCAAGAGAGGGTCAGCGCCAGAGCAGTCGCCGGGTACAGGAAGGTTTTCATCGGGAAGGGTCCGAACAAGGGTGGGAGGGGTCGCAAGGGGTTGCGCTTCAGGCGGCGACCGGGTCGCCCGACCAGGCCCGGCGCAACAGGCCGCGCAGCGCGTCGCGCTCCAGCGGACGGGGATTCCAATAGGGGTTCTGCAGCGCCAGTTCGAGTGCGCGGTCCAGCCCGGTGGCGTCCATTCCGATATCGCGCAGCGCCATCGGTGCGCCCAGCCGGAGCGCCAGTTCTTGCACGCCGCGGGGGCCGTCCCGGCAGTCGAGCGCGCGTGCGATACGGGCCATGGCCTGCGGCGCGGCCGGCGCGTTGTAGGCCAGTGTGTGGGCCAGCATCACGGCGTGGGTCTGCGCGTGCGGCAGGTGGAAGGCGCCGCCCAACACATGGCACAGCTTGTGGTGCAGCGCCATCCCGGCCTGACCCAGCACGCTGCCGCACAGCCAGGCGCCGTACAGGCAATCGGCGCGCGCGCGCAGTTCGCGCGCGTCGGCAAGCAAACCCGCAAGGCCCTGCGCCAGGGCCCGGATGCCTTCCTCGGCCATCAGGCCAAGGACCGGGTTTCCATCCCGCGCGTACAACCCCTCGGCTGCGTGCGCGATGGCGTTCAGGCCGCTGCTGATGGACAAGGCCAGGGGCAACTCCAGCGTGAGCGTGGGGTCGTACAGCACGGATCGGGGCAGCACCCGCGGATCACGGCCCGTGCGCTTGAGACCGCCTTCGGTCAGGCCGTAGATCGGCGTCATCTCCGAACCGGCGTAGGTCGTGGGCACGGCCACGATGGGCAGGCCCGTCTCCAGCGCGATGGCCTTCGCCAGACCCACGGTGGAGCCGCCGCCGTAGGCCAGCACGCCGTCTGCCGCAGTCTGGACGACAAGCTCACGGGCACGCACCACCCCGTCCACGGGCACGTGCATCGCGGCCTGATCGAACAGGCCGGCCGCACGCGGACCCAGGCGGTCGATGAGCGCCAGCGCGGCCGTGCGCTGCCGGGGCGTACACAGCACCAGCGCTTGCGCGATGCCCAACTCTTGCAGTTCGTTGCCGGTCTGCGCGATGCAGCCGTTGGCAAAGCGCACGCGCCCGGGCAGGGACTGGCAGAAGAAGTCCATCGGGGGCTGGATCACACGGCCGCCTTGTTCATGACGAAATCGAAGTCCAGTGTGTAGTGGCGCCCCTCAGGACCGTCGTGCGGCACCCACTCGGCGATCAACGAGGAACGCACACCGAACACGGCGTCGGAATCGAGATAGCGGTCCCCTTCGCGGAACACGTGCGTGACCAGGCTTTCGTAGCCTTCGGCTTCGATCATGAAGTGCAGATGCGCCGGTCGCCACGGATGGCGCCGGGTGGCGCGCAGCAGGGCGCCCACCGGCCCGTCCGCAGGGATCGGGTAGGCCTCGGCCACGACGGTCTTGAAAAAGAACCGCCCCTGTGCGTCGGTGTGCAGTACGCCGCGCGCCTGGTGCTGCGCCAATCCGGGCCGCTGGACGTCGTACAAACCTTGCGCATCGGCTTGCCAAACTTCGATGCGCGCTGCGCCCAGCGCGTCCCCGGCTATGCCCTTGACCGTCCCACGCACCAGGCAGGGCGCGCCCTGGGCGCCATTGGCCACGTCGTCGCCATGCGCGTAGCTCGGGGCACCGGCCACGTGGAACGGGCCAAGCACCGTGGCCTGCGTACAGCCAGCGGGCTTGGGGTTATTCATGGCCACCGTCAGCGTCGAAAGCCCCAGCGTGTCGCTGAGCAGAATGAACTCCTGGCGCTTTTCGTCGCACTGCTGGCCAACGGCGGTCAGGAAGCGGATGCCCTCCATCCACTCCGCTTCGCTCAGCCGCGTCTCGCGCGCAAAGGCGTGCAGATGTTGCACCGCATTGGTGAGAATCTCCTGGAGCCGCGGGTCCGGCGTTTGCTCAAAGCCTGCGATGACCGCCTGCGTGATCGTGTCCTGGTCCAAGTTGCGCAAAAGGGTCTCCTGAAGTGTTCGGTGTTTGGCCGAACAGATGGTGAAAACTGTAGCTCTCTGCTGACCGCCGTGGAACCGCCGGCGGCGTAAAACTGTTTTCCACTTGGCGGGGAAAACCTTTGCACTGCGCTGCCCGCCGGCTCACCCCGCGGCATGCGCAGGGCGCGCGACACAGGAGTCTTCAGTGGATCACTGGACCGAAATCGAGCTCTTCGTGCGGATAGCGGAATCGGGCAGCCTCAGCCGGGCTGCAGAGACGCTCGGTCTGTCCAACGCGGCCGCGAGTCGCCACCTGGTTGCGCTGGAAGCGCGGCTCGGCGCCAGGCTGGTCGAGCGCAACACGCGCAGGCTGTACCTCACGGACGTCGGGCAGGCGTTCTTCCAGCGCACCAAGCCCATCCTGCTCGACTTGAAGGACGCCGAGCAGTCCGCGAACGCCGCGTCGCTGAACCCCTCGGGGACGCTGCGCGTGACGGCATCGCTCTCGTTCGCGGTGCAGCATCTGGCGCCGGTGATGCGGGAGTACACGCGCATCTACCCCGAGGTGCGGGTGCACATCGAGGTGGCGAACCGCTATGTGGACATCATCGACCAGAACATCGACGTGGCGATCCGCACGCGCGAGTCCGAGCCGGATTCGAACACCACGATCCGCCGCTTGGCCGAGACCCGCCGCATTCTGGTCGCGTCTCCCGGCTACCTGGCGCAGCATGGCCCGTTGCGCTTACTGGAAGATTTGAGCGCGCACCGACTGCTGATCTATACGTATGCGAACAATCCGAACGAATTGCGCTTCTCGCGCGATGGCCGGACCACGGTGGTACAGGTCCACGGTCTGCTGGAGTCCAACGACGGCCAAGTGCTGCGCGCCGCGGCGCTGGACGGCATGGGCATCCTGATCCAGCCAACCTACATCCTGTACGAAGACATCGTCGCGGGCCGATTGGTCCCGGTACTCGACGCCTGGGATCTGCCGCGCCTCACGATCAACCTGGCGTACCCCAGCCGCAAGTATCTGTCGGCGAGGGTGCGCAGCTTCATCGATTTCTTCGCCGCGCATTTTTGCAAGATGGACTATGAGCGCAAGTGGACGGCGCGCTTTGGTGCCCGCTGAGGGCGGCCTCCCGGGCCGCCGGCAGCGGCGCTCATTCAACGGGTGTCAGCGGCACGTAGAGTTCACCGCCCTGGCGCCGGAACTCCTGCGCCTTGGTCTCCAGGCCCAGGGCCTGCGCGCGCTCCTCGGACAGGCCCTGCTGCGCGGCGAATTCACGCACCTCGCGGGTGATCTTCATGGAGCAGAACTTGGGGCCGCACATCGAGCAGAAATGCGCCACCTTGGCCGAATCCTTGGGCAGGGTTTCGTCGTGGAACTGCCTGGCCGTGTCCGGGTCCAGCCCGAGGTTGAATTGATCCTGCCAGCGGAAATCGAAGCGCGCCTGGCTCAGCGCGTCGTCGCGCGCGCGCGCGCCCGGATGCCCCTTGGCCACGTCGGCCGCGTGCGCCGCAATCCGGTAGGCCATGATGCCCTGCCGGACGTCGTCGCGGTTGGGCAGGCCCAGATGCTCCTTGGGCGTCACGTAGCACAGCATGGCCGTTCCCATCCAGCCGATCATGGCCGCGCCGATGGCGCTGGCAATATGGTCGTAGCCCGGGGCGATGTCGATGGTCAGCGGCCCCAGGGTGTAGAACGGCGCCTCGTGGCAGGTCTTGAGCTGCTCGCTCATGTTCGCCGCGATCATGTGCATGGGCACGTGGCCCGGGCCCTCGATCATGGTCTGCACGTCGTGCTGCCAGGCCAGCCGGGTCAGCTCGCCCAGCGTGTGCAGTTCGGCGAACTGTGCCTCGTCGTTGGCGTCCGACGCGCAGCCGGGGCGCAGGCCATCGCCCAGGCTGAACGACACGTCGTAGGCCTTCATGATGTCGCAGATGTCCTCGAAATGCGCGTACAGAAAGCTCTCGCGGTGGTGCGCCATGCACCACTTGGCCATGATCGAGCCGCCGCGCGAGACGATGCCCGTGCGCCGCTGCGCCGTCAGGTGGATGTACGCCAGGCGCAGGCCCGCGTGGATGGTGAAATAGTCCACACCCTGCTCGGCCTGCTCGATCAGCGTGTCGCGAAAGATCGCCCAGCTCAGGTCCTCGGCCACGCCGCCCACCTTCTCCAGCGCCTGGTAAATCGGCACCGTGCCGATGGGCACGGGCGAGTTGCGCACGATCCAGTCGCGTGTCGTGTGGATGCTCCTGCCGGTGGACAGGTCCATCACGGTGTCTGCGCCCCAGCGGATCGCCCACACGAGCTTTTCGACCTCCTCCTCGATTCCCGAGGTGACGGCCGAGTTGCCGATGTTGGCGTTGATCTTCACCTTGAAGTTGCGCCCGATGGCCATGGGCTCGATCTCGGGGTGGTTGATGTTCGCCGGGATGATCGCGCGGCCGCGGGCCACCTCGTCGCGCACGAATTCGGGCGTGAAGATTTCCGGAATGCCGGCGCCCATCGGATTGCCCATCAGGCGCCGCTCGCGGTCTGCGTCGGCCAGGTACTGCGCCATCCATTCGCGCTTGCCGTTCTCGCGGATCGCCACGTATTCCATCTCGGGCGTGACGATGCCCTTTCTGGCGTAGTGCATCTGCGTGACGTTGGCGCCGGCCCGGGCACGCAGGGGCCGGCGCTGCAAGGCGGCGGCGTCGCTGCGCAGCCGGGCCAGGCGGGCAGCGTCTTCGCTCTTTTGGCCGTCGTCGAGAGCCACCGGGGGCGGCCCGCGTAGGGCTCGACGTCGCCGCGACCGGCGATCCAGTCCGCGCGCACGCTGGCCAGGCCCTGGCGCACGTCGATCACGGCCTGCGCGTCGGTGTAGGGGCCGGAACTGTCGTACACGCTGACCTGCTCGCCGTTGGTCAGCGCAATGTCGCGCACCGGCACGCGCAGGTCGGCGTGCAGACGGCCGGGGATATAGGCCTTGCAGGACGCGGGAAAGGGCTCGCGCGTGCGCGCGAGCAACTCGGCAAACTTCTCGCCAACGAGGGGGTCAGGGGCATTCATGGGGCAGGTCTCCAGGTTCCGGGGTGACTCGGGTACTGCTCCGGAATGGACCTGCGCCGCCCTGCGGCTGCGCGGGCTGCCAGGGCATGCGGCTCTTCTTTCGCCGGTATGAACCGGATCAAGTTCGGCGGGTTCGCAGGGCCAGCCGAATTTCTTCGGCCGCCCGGCATCTCAGCGCTTGACGCACACCCCGGAGCAGGGGCGAAGTATAGGCCAGCCGGAAAAAATATCAGCGCCTGTCGGTGACAAAACTTTGTTGTGCCACGGGGGCGTAGCCGTGGTTCAGCGGACCATGGCCATGCCCCGTGGTCACGTCCGCGCCTGCGGCAATGGCTCCCAGGAGATAGGCGCGCGCCCGCTCCAGCGCCTGCGTCAGCGGCAGGCCCAGCGCCAGGTGCGCGGCCATCGCGGACGACAGGGTGCACCCCGTGCCGTGGCCGTTGCGCGTGGCGATGCGCGCGGATTGCAGGCGGCGGACGAGCACCGGGTCGCCCTGCAGCGCGAGCACGTCCACCACCGGATCGCCCGGCAAATGCCCGCCCTTGAGCAGCGCCGCCCGCGCGCCCAGGCGCAGCAGGTCGCGTGCGGCCTGCTCCAGCGCGGACGCGTCTGCGATGCTGCGGCCAAGCAGCCAGCCGGCCTCGTCCAGGTTGGGGGTCACCACCTCGGCCAGCGGAAACAGCTCGCGCACCAGCAGGTCCACCGTTTCTTCGGCAATCAGGCGGTCGCCGCTGGTGGCCACCATGACCGGATCGAGCACCACGTGCGGCAGCGCGCCGGTGCGGATGGCGTCGGCCACCACGCGCACCACCTCGGGCGAGTGCAGCATGCCGATCTTCACGGCGTCCACGCCGATGTCCTGCACGACGGCGTCGATCTGGGCCCGGAGCATCTCCGGCGGGACGCCGTGGATGCCTGTGACGCCGCAGGTGTTCTGCGCCGTGATCGCCGTGATCGCCGTCATGCCATAGCAGCCCAGCGCGCTGAAGGTCTTGAGGTCGGCCTGGATTCCCGCCCCCCCGCTGCTGTCGGATCCGGCAATGGAGAGCACGCGGGCGTAGCGGCGCTGCGCGCGCGGCTGGGGGGGCGCAAAGTCATGGTGAAAATTATGGCGCATGCGGCCCCGCATGCGGCCCGCAGGGGATGTGCTGTAATCGGCGCCTGGCTCCCCGGAGCCCGCGCGGTGCCGGCCGCGTGTGGCGCGTCTCCGGCAACGGCGCCGCCTCTCGTCCACTGCCGCCGGCGCACGCACAGGACCCATGTCACTTCGACCCTCTTCTTTTGCCATTCTGGGCGCGGGCCTCATGGGTCGGCTGCTGGCCGTGGAACTGGCCCGCCAGGGCCATCGGGTCGACGTTTTCGACGCCGGCAGCGCTGCCGCCGAACATTCGGCCGCCAGGGTGGCCGCCGCCATGCTCGCGCCGTTGGCGGAGTCGGCGATCACCACGCCGGGGGTGGTGCGCATGGGGCGGCACGCCCTCGGCCGCTGGCCGCAATTGCTCGCAGCGCTCGCCGACCCGGTTTTCTTTCAGCAAGCCGGCACCCTGGTCGTGTGGCACCGCCAGGACGCGGCCGAAGCCCGGCGCTTCACGCGCCAGCTCGAAGCCTGCCAGCGCCTCCTGCCCGAACTGCCCGCCCTGCGGCGGCTCGACGGCCAGGCCCTGGCGCAGGCCGAACCCGCGCTCGCCGACCGCTTTGCCCAGGGCCTGTACCTGCCCGGCGAAGGCCAGTTGGACAACCGCCAACTGCTCGCCGCGCTGGCCACGCAGCTGGAGCGGCTCGCGGTGCGCGTGCACTGGCACACGCCGCAATCGCCCGCGGGTCTTGCGCCCGGCGCTGCGGGCCAGCCCGACTGGGTGCTCGACTGCCGCGGCCTGGGCGCCAAGGCCGAATGGCCCGCGCTGCGCGGCGTGCGCGGCGAGGTGGTGCGCGTCCACGCACCCGACGTCACGCTGCAGCGCCCGACGCGGCTGCTCCATCCGCGCTACCCGATCTACATCGCGCCCAAGGAGGAGCATCTGTTCGTGATCGGCGCGACCGAGATCGAATCGGACGAGCTCTCGCCCGCCAGCGTGCGCTCGACCCTGGAACTGCTGAGCGCGGCCTACGCCGTGCACCCGGGTTTTGCGGAGGGCCGCATCCTGGAACTCGCCGTGCAGTGCCGCCCCGCGCTGCCGGACAATCTGCCGGCGATCCGCCAGCCGCGCAAGGGCGTGCTGGAGATCAACGGCCTGTACCGCCACGGTTTCATGATTGCCCCGGCCTTGCTGGACGTGACCCTGGAACTGCTGAACACGGGACAATCGGCGCTTGCGCAAGATTTCGATCTGGTGCTCGCGCCTGCCCCCGGCCCGGCGCAGCCGCCCGCGCGGCGGCGTGACATGGACATGACACAGGCATGAACGTCTTCATCAACCAGACCCCGCACGAATTGCCCGAAGGGCCCGAAGGCGCCACCGTGGCCGACGCCGTGGCGGCGATGGCCGCGCGCGCCCCGTTTGCCGTGGCCGTGAACACCCGCTTCGTGCCCCGGGCCGACTACGCCACGCAGCGCTTGCAGCCGGGCGACCGCGTGGAAATCATCTCCCCCGTCACCGGCGGCTGAGCCCCCTTGCCATGACACTGCATGCCCCCCCCGATCCCCTGGTCCTGTACGGCCAAACCTTCGCCAGCCGGCTGCTGCTGGGCAGTTCGCGCTACCCCTCTCCCGCCGTGCTCGAGGCCGCCGTGCGGCGGGCGCAGCCGGCCATGGTCACGGCCGCGCTGCGCCGCCAGGGCAGCCACCCCGGCGCGAGCGGTGGCGGCTTCTGGGAACTGCTGCGCGCGCTCGGCGTTCCCGTGCTGCCGAACACGGCGGGCTGCCACGGCGTGCAGGAGGCGATCACCACCGCGCAGATGGCGCGCGAGCTGTTCAACACCCCGTGGATCAAGCTGGAACTGATCGGCGACGACTACACCCTGCAGCCCGACACGCTGAACCTGGTGGACGCCGCCGGGCGGCTCATCCGGGACGGATTCCAGGTGCTGCCCTATTGCACCGAGGACTTGGTGCTGTGCCAGCGGCTGGTGGACGTGGGCTGCCAGGCGGTCATGCCCTGGGCCGCGCCCATCGGCACCGGGCGCGGCCCCGCCAACCCCTATGCGCTGCAGACGCTGCGCGAACGCCTGGCGGTGCCGATGCTGGTGGACGCCGGGCTGGGCCTGCCCTCGCACGCCTGCCAGGTGATGGAGTGGGGCTACGACGGCGTGCTGCTGAACACGGCGGTCGCGCTGGCGCAGGACCCCGCCGCCATGGCCGGGGCGTTTGCCGACGCCGTGCGCGCCGGGCGTGCGGCGCGCCAGGCCGGCGCCATGGCCGCGCAAGATGCGGCCCAGCCGAGCACGCCGGTGCTGGGAACCCCTTTCTGGCACCACGCCCCGGCGTAGTGCGCGCTGCCTCGCAGATAGCGGCGCAGCCAGGGCCGTTTCAGCCGTGCGCGCCCGGGCTGCGGCAGGCCGTGCAGTGGTGGATCTCCACCGTGGGGTGGTGGATCGCGTCGATTCCCGCGAGGGCGGCCTTGTACATGGCGGGAGAAGCGGGCGCATGGCAGACGACCGAAGCGACCAGGGTCCAGGCGTCGTGCCCCACCGACCACAGATGCAGATCGGCGACACGGCCGCCGGCGACCGACTCCAGGCGCTCCCTGACCACGGTGCGCAATTCGGCGGGGGCCTGGGCGTCGAGCAGGACGCTGATCGTCTGGCGCAGCAACCCCCGGCTCCAGCGCAGGATCACCAGGGACGTCACCAGGGCGATCGCCGGGTCCAGCCAGCGCCAACCCCACAGCCAGGCCCCGAGCAGACCGAGGATGGCGGCGACCGAGGTGGCGGCGTCGGCCAGCACGTGCAGCAGCGCCGCGCGCAAGTTGTGATCTCCATGGCCATGGGCATGGCCGTGGTGGTGCGCATGGGGATTCCCTGGAGCATGATCCGGGTGGTGCCTGCCCACCCCGCCAGCAGCCAGACCGACAGCAGGTTCACCACCAGGCCGACGGCGGCCACCGCCATCGCCTCCAGCGCTTGCAGCGGCTCGGCGTAGAACAGGCGCCGCGCCGATTCCAGCACCAGCCAGAGGGTGGACAGGCCCAGCAGCAGGGCGCTGGTGTAGGCGGCCAAATCGTTGATCTTGCCGCTGCCCAGGCTGAGGCGGCGGTCGCGCGCGTGGCGCCGCGTCAGGTAATAGGCTGCGGACGCGAGTCCCAGGGCGACGGCGTGGCCGCCCATGTGAATGCCATCGGCCAACAGCGCCATGGAGCCGGTCCACAGCCCCGCTGCCACCTCGACCAGCATCACCAGGCAGGTGATGGCCGCCACCACCAGGGTGCGCGTCTCGGCCCGCTGGCGCGTCCCCTGACCGAAGCCGTGGTCGTGTCCGAGTCCCGCCATGGTGGTGCAGGGCGGGGCCGGCTGAATGGAAACGGATGCCATCGTGCATATCTCCTTGCCAAAGCAGCTGGCCAGGCCCACGCGGTGCGGCCGCGGCACGTGGCCCATGCCGAGGAAGTCAGGCGACTGCCATGCATCTTGGAGGCGCGGTCCGGAGTCGAACCGGACTGACCGGATTTGCAATCCGGGGCATAACCGCTTTGCTACCGCGCCAAGAAGCCAGGACAAGGATTTCCGCATTTCCCTCGCCCCGAACAGGGACGCGATTATGTCCTGTTTTCAGCCGCTTACCAAAAGACTCTGCGGTTGACGCCCCACCAAGCTGTCAACTATAGTTGGCATGTGGTCGAGATCATCAAAACCGACCTTTTCGATCGCTGGCTTGTCGGTCTCCGCGACCGGCAGGCACGCGCGAAGATCGACGTGCGCATCACGTCGATTGAGCCTTGGGGAACCCGGGCGACGCAAGGCCGGTAGGCGAAGGCGTGTCGGAGATGCGGATCGACTACGGCCCCGGCTACCGGGTCTATTTCAAGCAGCACGGCCGCGTGATGGTGCTGCTGCTTTGTGGAGGAGACAAGGGCAGCCAGGACCGGGACATAGCCTTGGCAAAGACCATTGCAGCGCAATGGAAGGAGCAATGACGATGGACGTGAAATTTAGCCGCTACGACACGGCGGACTACCTCAGGACCGAGGACGACATTGCTGCCTATCTGGATGCCGTGATGGAAGACGGCGACCCAGCGTTGGTCGCGGCGGCGCTCGGTGACGTGGCGCGGGCAAGAAACCTCAGCCAGCTTGCGCGCGACGTCGGAATGAGCCGCCAAGGGTTGGACAAGGCGCTCTCCGGTGCCGGTAACCCGAGCCTTGCAACGGTGCTGAAGGTCGCCCAGGCGCTTGGCCTGCGCCTTGCATTCAAGCCGACGCACGTGGCCCCGCCGTAGCCCGGCACAGAGCCCCAGTACGTCGAACGCTTGACTGCACGGACGGCCCATGCGGCCCGCGGCTACCGCTACGATGCGGGCATGGATTCCTTTCTTGCCCCGATGGTCGATCAGGTGCGTGCGGCAGTCGCCGACCGGGCCCCGCTGCGCATCCGCGGCGGGGGCAGCAAGGACTTTCATGGCCTGGCGCTGCAGGGCCAGGTGCTGGACACCCGGGCCCTGCGCGGCATCGTCAGCTACGCGCCCAGCGAGTTGGTGGTCAGCGTGCGCGCGGGCACGCCGCTGGCCGAACTCGAGGCCGCGCTGGCCGAACAAGGGCAATGCCTGCCGTTCGAGCCGCCGCATTTCGCGCACAGCG
>NZ_AFAL01000505.1 GCF_000193225.1 Verminephrobacter aporrectodeae subsp. tuberculatae At4
TTTGCCAGCGTCTACACCGAGATCGCCCAGGCGCTGCGCGCCGCACGCAACGGCGCCGCAGCGCCGACGGATCTGAGCTTTCCGGACATCACGGACGGCGTGCACGGCATGGCCTTTATCGAAGCGGCCATGCGCTCGTCACGCCAGGGCGGTGAGTGGGTGGGGGTGGACGAGGTCCTTTGAGACGGCGGCGCGCCGGGTGTTACAGGGTCAGGGTTGCGCTCGAAACGCCAATTGAGCCGTAGCGTTGGCACTTTGACGGCGTGGGGTCTTGGTGAAGAAGCTGTCTGAAGACGAAACGCTTGCAGTGGCGGGCAGCACCGCCAGAAACTTGCCAGCCAGGCCATCGCCGGCATCGGCACGTGTCTGCCACATGGCCAGGAACTGCTCGCGGCTGTAGGTGCGGTTGCCCATGCTGGGGTCGGCCAGCCACACGGTGTCAGCACTGATGCCGCGCAACACCGTGAAATGATCGTCCTTGCGCTGCTTCACATAGACGATGACCGGAATCTTCAGGCGCGCAAGCTGCTCCCAACTCGCGGCAAAGCCCTGAGCCCTGAAACCAAAATGCGGCAGGGCGCGGGCCATGTCCTCAAAGCTGGCCCGGCTATCGCTCTTGTCCATGGCCTTGAGCAAGGCATCTTCGGTCACGCTCTGACCATGGAAGCTGTTGAGCAAGGTGGCCATGGATGCAGCGCCGCAGGAATAATCCAAGTCTTGCTTGACGATGCGTTCGTCGCGCAGAGTCTTCCAACTCTTGACCGGGATGAGTCCATGGACAGAGTGGGTCGCCAGCAGTACCGCTTCGGGGCCGGGCGGGGTGTTGTCAGCCCGAGCCAGCGCAGCAAACAGCAAAACACAGCAGCCCAAAGTCCGCACAGACCGGGCCATGCTCATGCGCCGGCCCCACCGGGAACCAAGCTCGCCATGACCACACCCACCAAGCCTGAAGCCACCAAGGCAGGCACCAGCCCAATGACAATGCCCGCGATGCCGTAGCCCAGGCTGGCTTTCGGGATGGCGCCCGCCAAGGCATTGCCCGCGACCCACATCGAATACAGCCATAAGGGCAGGGTCAGGAGTGGCGGCACACCCAGCGCCGTCAAGCCCGCGCCCAGGGTGTCGGCCACCAACCAGGCTGCGGCCATCAAGTTGAACAGATCGCCATGCCCGTCCCAACGGCCACCGCGCTTCATCCACCAGCGCAGCACGGCCACGCTGACCAGGAAGCACACCCAGGTGAGGGCCCGCCCCAGGAACACGGCCAGCCACAGCGGCTGGTCCGGGGCACCGGACGGTGCGGCGCGAAAGCTCGGGTCCAGGCCCACCAGCACGCCGATGAGGAAGATGGCCAGTACCGATTGCCAGCGGGGGAAATCAGAGCGCGAGAAAGGGATTTCACGCAGGGCAAAAAGTGAAAATGCTGTGAGAATCATGCCGTTGTTTCTCCTTGGTGCATGTTTTTTGAATCACTTGGAAGAGGTGGCCGAAGAGGCGATGATCAAGAGCAGAATCAGGCATGCGAGGCCCACACAATCGATGACGTTTTTGGTTGTTTTAGGGGATAGACCAAGCCACTTTGCCAATCTTTCAAAGAAAACAGAATCGATTCTTGCGCGCACTACGATCAGGTTCAACGACATGATTCCGGCCATTAGAATCAGATGCCATATGCTCGCTCCCCATAAATATATGATAAATAGTAAAACAGCATTCAATAGTGCTCGAAGAAGGATTGGATTTTTCATTGACTTCGAACTGCGGGGGCACCCCAAAGGGTACACCCGCAAACTCCTCTTGGTTACCAGCCCGCGCGACCAGCAGCAACGCTGCCAATAATTACGACTCTCGGTACAAGATACCATGCCGCTGCACTGCCACCGGTAAATCCTGTCACGGCACCGATAGCCGCTGAACGACCAATAGAGCGCCAACTCCACTCGCGACCTGCACCCAATCCACCCAATTGATAGCCGGCCTCTGCGAGGCCACCAACGAGCGCGCCAGCCGCTGCCCCCCAAGGTCCGACAGCCCCCTCCGTCTCCTTCATATCCTGATCCGACAATGCCGCCAATTGCATCGGCTTGTCCGCCTGCTCGAACATCGCGTCAATGTCCGCCTGGCTGAAAGCCGCCACGGGCAGGGCTTGCAGGTTCTCCACCTGGGCCTCACTGGCGTGCGCCTGAGCCGACAGCAGGCCGGCGGTGGCCAGCGCGAGTGCGGCGTGTTTGAACTTTTTCAGTATGTCCATTGTGATGTCTCTTTTATGACAGATGACCGTGACCAGAGGCCTGGCGCTGATTGTGTTCCATGGCGCGCCGAGCGCCATGCACGTCCCGGCAGCAAGCATACCTAAAACTGTCGAAAGAAAAACCGCATATTGATGCCATGGCGACAAGTCGGAGCATGGAAGAAGCGGGCAACGACAACAGGCGAAAGACTTTGGCATTGACGCTCCCTTCGACGGGCATGAACCTCAAGTGCCCTTGCATGGACACAGCCGACAGCATGCTCAAGCCGTACCGTGCCCCGATGACCTTGACCACCGGTGTCGTTTCTGCAGGGGCCCATGTGGCGATCTTCGGGTACTCATACTCGCGCCAGTGGTTCGCCAATACCGGGTCCTGCTGCCATGCGCGGTACAAGGGGCGCTGCGGCGTAGAGTCCGGCGCTCCCGCGGTCCCGGCCCCGCGTTTCTCCTTGCGCGAGTGGGTGCTGCGCTACAGCTTTCTGACTTGGCACAACATCGCCAACCTGTTCCGGCAGACCGCCATCGTCGCGGTCGGAATGACCTTTGTGGTCCTCTCACTGCGAACATCGATTTGTCCGTGGGCAGCCTGATGGCCTTTGGCGGCATACCGGTGGCCACTTTGCTCACGCTGGCCAGCGGTGCGTTGATCGGCGCCGGCATCGGCGCGCTGTTTTGCTCATATGTGCAAAAAAGCATATTTTGCGCCCTCATGATATTCCCTGAAAACGCTTTTCATTCTCCCGAAACCCCCCGATGTTCCCCACAATCTGCAAAAGACGAGCACACGCTGACCATCTGAACAAACCAAACTGCCTGGAATTTATTGGAGAACCACCCACATGATGCATCGAATCCGAATCGCCCCCGCTGTGCGCGCCTTTCTCGGCGCTGCCGTCGCCGCAGCCGGTATGGCCGTGCTGGCCCCGGTGGCTCAGGCTGCGGGTTTGAAAATCGGCTTTAGCCAAGTGACGTTGCAGTCGCCGTTCTATGTGCAGCTCAAGGAGGGCGCCGAGGCCGCGGCCAGGGCTGGTGGGGATGAATTGATATTGCTCGACGCGAATGGTGACGTGAACAAACAGAACAACGACATCCAGGATCTGCTGACGCGCAAGGTGGACGTGCTGATCATCAATCCGGTGAACCCGGACGCCGTCAGGCCCGCGCTGGCTGCGGCCAAAAGGAATGGCGTTCCGGTAATTACTGTGGACCGCAGCGTCAACGGGGATGGCCCGACCGCGCATCTGGGCCGCGACAATCTGAAAATGGGCCGGGTCGTGGGGGAGGCGGTGCTCGCCGAGCTGAAGAAAAAGGGCCTGAGCCGGGGCAAGGTCATCGAGATCCAGGGCGACGCCGGCGGCACCGTGATGGCGGCGCGGCGCGACGGTTTTCATGCGGCGCTGAAGAAATCGGGCTTCAAAATCGTTGCCGGCCCCTACGCCGAATACACCCGCGCCAACGCCGTGACCGCGATGCAGGACTTGTTGCAGGCGCACCCCGACGTGAATCTGGTCTACGCGCACAACGACGACATGGCCATGGGGGCGCTGAAGGTGCTCACCGAGGCCGGCAAGAAGGACGTGTACGTGGCCGGAGTCGATGGCCTCTCGGAGGCCCTGGCGAGCATGTCCAGCGGCGGGCAGTACCTGGCCACTGCGTTGAACGACCCGCGCTATCTGGGCGATATGGCGGTGCAGACGGCGCGCGAAATCAGGGCCGGCAAGAAAGTCCCCGCCTTCGTCGATGCCGGCACCCGGGCCGTGACCCGGGCGAATGTGGCCGAGTTCAAGCGCACCGGTTTGTTTGCCGAATACCGTCCTGCGGTCTTCAAGTAATGCCTGGTCGCTGCCATCCCATGAACGCCAGCCGCCCCCGCACCATGCGTGCAGCCGTGATGCACCAGCCGGGCGATATCCGGCTGGAAAACAAACCCAAGCCCGAGGTACAGGCCGGCCACGCGTTGGTCAAGGTGGCGGTATGCGGGGTGTGCGGCTCGGACATTGCGCGCATGCTCCACAAGGGCGCGCACCGGATGCCGCTGATTTGCGGGCATGAATTCTCCGGCCACGTCGAGGCCCTGGGCCCGGGTGTGCAAGGCTTTGCCGTTGGCGACCTGGTCACCGTGCCGCCGCTGCTGCCCTGCGGTGCATGCGCGCAGTGCGCGCGCGGCTTTCCCTCGCGTTGCAGCGATTACGACTATTTTGGTAGCCGCCGCGACGGCGCCTACGCCGAATACGTGAATGTGCCGGAAAAGAATCTGTTCAAGTGCCCCGAGGGCATGGACCCGGCGGCTGCGGCGCTGACCGACCCGGCCGCCGTGGCGCTGCACGCGATCTGGAAGAGCCGGTTCACGCTGGGTCACGTCGGCGCCGTGGTCGGCTGCGGACCGATTGGCCTGTTCGCCATCCAGTGGATGAGGCTGCTCGGCGCCCGGGACGTCATCGGCGTGGACATCGACCCGAAGAAGCTGACCTTGGCGCGCCAGGCCGGTGCCACGCACACCGTGCGCAGCGGCGAGCCGATCGACGGCCTGCCCCCGTGCGACCTGGTCATCGAGGCCGCAGGCCAGCCCACGGCGATCAACCAGGCCATCCGCATGGCAGCGCCCGGCGGCATGGTGGTGTGCATAGGCATTCCCGCGGGCGACGTGGCGCTGCAGGGCGCGAGTTTCAACCACCTGCTGCGCCAGGAAATCACGCTGACCGGCGCCTGGAACTCGTTTGGCACGCCCTTCCCCGGGCAGGAGTGGGTGGTATCTTTGGCCAAGCTGGCCAGCGGCGAGTTGCAGTGGAGATTCATGATCACGCATGACCTGCCGTTGGCAGCGCTGAAGTCCCTTTTCCAGAGTTTTGCCCAGAAAAAAGAGGCTGCTGCGAAGGTGCTGTTCCGCCCCCACTGAGGGGGAGGTCGGACAGCAGCGCGTGGCCATCGAATCAACGCCCAGCCGGTGTTTGCCAACCGGGGGCACAGGAGACATGCAGTGGCAGTCGTCATGGGTCTGGATTTCGGCACCGGCAGCGTGCGCGCGGGTCTGTACGACAGCGCGTGCGGTGCGCTGGTTGGCTTTGAGCAGGCCGGCTACGACACGCGCCACCCCCGGTCGGGCTGGGCCGAGCAGTCGCCGCTCGATTGGTGGGCGGCCCTGGGCCGGGCCAGCCAGGCGCTGATGGCCCGGCACGGCCGGCCCCGGGTGTCGGCGCTGTGCGTCTGCACCACGTCGTCAACCGTGGTGGTGAGCGATGCAGCGGGTACGCCGCTGCGCCCGGCCTTGCTGTGGATGGACTGCCGCGCCAGCCAGGAGGCCGCGCGGGTGCCGGACCCGCCGCATCCGGTCATGGCTTTCAGTGGCGGCGCGAACGCCGTCGAATGGCTGGTTCCCAAGGCGGCCTGGCTGGCACGCCATGAGCCTGGCGTGTATTCCCGGGCGGAGCGCATCTGCGAGGCGCAGGACTTCATCAACTTCCAGCTCACCGGGGCCTGGACCGCGTCCCGCCTGAACGCCTGCTGCAAATGGAATTACGACCCGCTGCAGCAAAAATTCTTTCCCGAGCTGTTTGCCGCGCTCGGCGCCCCCGGTCTGCTCGACAAGCTGCCAACGCAGGTGGTTCCGGTGGGCGGGGTCGCCGGCCATCTGTCTGCGGCGGCCCGGGAACATCTGGGGTTGCGCGGGCAGGTGCTGGTGGCGCAGGGCGGCATAGACGCGCACATGGCCATGCTCGGCGCCGGCACCATCGCGCCCGCGCAGTTGCTGTTCATCGGCGGCACCTCCATCGTCCATTTGATCCACACGGAAAACCGCATCGCCGCGCCCGGCATGTGGGGGCCTTACCCGGATGCATTGATCGCCAACTCCTGGCTGATCGAAGGCGGCCAAGTGTCGGCCGGGTCGGTGATGGACTGGCTGGCCGGCAAGATATTCGGCCTGGACGCCGCCGGTCAGCGCCAGCTCATGGCCGAGGCGGCGCGCGAGCTGCCCGGCGCCAGCGGGCTGCTGGTGCTGGACTATTGGATGGGCAACCGCACGCCCTACCGCGCGCCCGATTTGCGCGGCGCGGTGCTGGGCCTGACGCTCTCGCACGAGCGCGCGCAAATCTACCGCGCCGCAGTGGACGCCGTGGCGCTGGGGTCGGCGAACGTGGTGCGCGTGCTCGAGCAGTCCGGCGTGCCCATTGCGCGCGTCGTCGCTGCCGGCGGAATCCAGAAGAATCCCCTGTGGCTGCAAGCCACCGTCGATGCCTGCGGCATGCCCTTCGACGTGGCCGACCAGGAGAACCTCACGCTCATCGGCGCCGCGATCTCGGCGCTGAATGCGCTGGGCGAGTCGGCCAGCCTGGTCGCCGGGGTGCACAAGCACGCGCAGCCGTTCCGGCGGCTCCTGCCCGACCCCGGAATGCACGCGCGCTATTCCCGGATGCTCGCGCGCTACCGTGCGGCCACCGAGGCCGTGCAGCCGCTGTTTGCCGGCCGCGGCGGGAGCGCGCCATGACCCGCAGGCGGCGCGAGAGCGGGCGCAGCGCCACGGTGCACGCCGATGAGCAGTTGTCCGCGCGCATGGGCTCGCAGGAGCGGCGCGAGCAGATCATGGTGCAGATCGCCAAGCGCTACTACCACCTGGAGCACACGCAGGCCGATATCGCCGACACGCTGGGGCTGACCCGCTGGCAGGTCGGGCGCCTGCTGCGCGAGGCGCGCGAGGCCGGCATCGTGCGCGTGGAAATCATCCCGCGCCCGACCCGGCGCCTGGCGCTGGAAAACGCGCTGCAACAGCGCTACGGCCTGCGCGAAGCGCTGGTGCTGCAGAGCAGCGCGGAGGACGCGGCAACGCTCAGCACCGCGGCGAAGAGGCCGGGCGCTACCTGGCCAGCCTGAGTCCCAGGCCGTCGCTGGTGGGCGTCTCCTGGGGGCACACGATGAGCGCGATGGCCCGCTGGCTGCCCGTGGGCTGGAACCGGGGCGTGCACGTGGTGCTGCTCAATGGCGTGGCGAACATCCGCGAGCACGGCGGCCCGGTGCACGGCGTCGCCGAACGCTTTGCGCAGGCGGCCAAGGGCCTGGCCACGCTGCTGCCGGTGCCGGCGATCGTGGGCAGTTCCAAGACCCGCCAGGTGCTCGAAGAGGACCCGGTCATCGGCGAGGTGATGCGCCTGGGGCGCGAGGCCTCCGTGGCCTGCGTGGGGATTGGTTCCTTGTCGGAGAACTCGGTGCTGGTGCAGTCCGGCTACATCGATTCCGGCCTGCTGCAGACCCTGCTCGATGCCGGTGCCGTGGGCGACATCCTGGGCCGTTTCATCGACGCAGAGGGCCACATCATCAGCCCCGACTTGGACGCCCGCACCATCGGGCTGGCGCCCCAGCTGCTGCGCGACAAGGCGCACGCGATCGGCGTGGGGGTCGGCCGGGCCAAGCACCGGGCGGTGAAAGCCTGCCTGCTCGCGCGCTACATCAACGTGCTGGTGACGGATGAGGCCAGCGCCGAATTCTTGCTGGAGAAAACATGAGGACCGACGCCCATCCCCTGCGACCGGAGGTGCTCAGCGTGCGCCATCTGGCCAAGACCTTCGCGCCGAATGCGGTGGCGCTGAGCGACGCCTCGCTGAGC
>NZ_AFAL01000504.1 GCF_000193225.1 Verminephrobacter aporrectodeae subsp. tuberculatae At4
GCGTCGGGGCTGGACGACGTCAGCGGCCAGATCAGCGTGGAATCGGGCGGGACCATGGAGATCGACGCCCACTCCCTGCTCGCGAGCAGAACCGACCTGTCCATGATCAAGGGCCTGGGCGACTTCAACATCGGCCCCCTCACGGCCAACTCGAGCCACAACCTGACGATGATCACGCGCAACGGCAACATCAACCTCACGGGCAGCGCAGGCACCGCCGGTCTGGGCAGTTCCCGGCGTGTGGTCGCGTACGTCAACGGCAACCTCACCCTGGCGGCGAACAACATCCTGCTGGAAGGCAGCTATCTGCAAGCAGCACACGGGACCCTGAACCTTACCGCGACCACGGGCAACATCACGGCCACCGCGCTGCGGGCGTCGAAGACCGAGGCGGGCTTTCTCAGCAAGACAGAGGACAACCGGTCCCGTCCGGACGGCTGGTTCGAGGATGAAAAATTCCTCCGGCCAAGCACCATCAATGGCAGCACCGGGGTCAACATCGGCGTGCAAGGGGGCAACCTGACCCTGAGTGCCACCTCCGTCCATGCCGCCAACGGCAAAGCCAGCCTGCAAGCCTCGGGGCATATCAACTTGGAGGCCGCGCAAAAGCATCGCTTGCGCCGGTACTTGGCGAGCACCACCGCCTACATCGGCAGCAACGTCCAGACCGTGAGCAGCACGCTCGCCGCCCGCGAAGACATCACGCTGGCCAGCGTCGCGGGCGACGCGAGCGGCCGGGTAGACGTGGTGGCCTCCGGTCTGAACGCGGGCGGGCAAGTCCGTTTGCTGGCCAACGACATGGTCTTCATCACGGCGGACACCAACACCCTCGACGGCGTGGCCAGCCCCGCGCGCAGCGGCATCACTGCAAGGCAGCTCATCCAGGCCGAGACCGTGCAGACCGACGCCGCGCGCATCCGCACCAACGGCAACAAGAGCAGCACGGAGGAATCCGGCGACATCGCCATCACGGCCATCGGCGATATCCTCCTGGACACGCACACCGGCGTCGCCAGCCAACTCAGCAGCATGGGCTAAGCTCAAAGGTGGGGGCGAGGTCATCGGCGTGGTGCTGAGCACTGGCCAAGTGCAGGCCGTCAAGGTTATTATTACTGCTCCGAAAGCCGTAAACTGGGGGCGCCCACCAAACTGCTGCGCGGAAAGTCTTTTGAAAAATACTTGAAAACACCCAATTCTCAAAAAATGGCAATGATATGCTTGATGGAATACAACACAACCACAAAACCTTCGACTACTATGACCCGACCATGGGTCGGGCGGTAAGCATCAAGGCCATGGACACCCTGGGACTGTCAGGAAGCAAGCCCATGTTGCCAGGGAGGGCGGCGGGCTATTTGCGGCGTTACGTCGCGAAGGTGGTGGATTATAAGAAAGCAGGTCAATCGTATGGAATCGAAAAAGCAGATATCCAATTACGATTCATTGAATTGGCCATCCCGGGAGGAACCTCTATCAAAGTGCGCGAGGCATTGGACAAGGTTGCAAGAGAGGGTCTTGTCCAGGGGGTTCGGGTGAGTATTAGTGTAATAATGAAGTGAGGTCATCATGTCTTTCAAATGTCTCCCCAGAGATGTCACGGGCAGGATCGAAATTTACCGTTTTGGCACTTTCTATCGATTGACCAGTTGCATGTACGCATTGGGCCTGTCCGGCACGGATCTGAACCATGGCCTGGACGAATTCCTGCCCACAACCGTCAGCGATGCCGAATTTGGTGCAGCCATCCGCCGTTGCCACGACGCCACCCGGTTCGAGGACTGGAACACACTGCCCAGGGGAGAAGCGGCAAAGGCAGCAAGCCGCGAGTGGAAGAAAAAATTGGTCCTGTGGAAACATAAGGCGCTGGAAATGACGGCTTGCCAAAACTTGGAAGCACTCTATGAGGACGCCCGTTACTCCAACAGCCGCCGCACCAAGGGCGTGTATGTCTTTTTCAATAGCAGCCTGGATAATCCGACCGAGTTTTTCGATATTCCAGACCATTTCCCCGACTGCCGTGAGTTTATCGTCAAGCAATCCGCCAGCGACGAAATGCTGGGACAAGCCGCAAGGGCGGCACTCGATGCCGGGGTACGAAACGCCATGCCGCCACCGCGCGTGCGGCGCGGGTCAGAATAGTTGTCGCCTCATTCAAACAGCCATTGGTTGAACATCCCGTGCGCGCAAATGTGTCTGAGCGAATCGCGTTCAGGATGGAGTCTCACGACCTTGATGTCTGACCCGTTGCGTGTGGCGCCTGACCAGCGTGCCGGCTTGCGCGCGCGAGCGCTCAGGATCGTTTTGATCACGATCCATTGAATTGGCCATCCCGGACGGAACCCTGGCCTATGTGCGCGAAAAATTGGACAAGGTTGTAGAATGGGATCGCCCCGAGGGGCAGGTGAATATTGTTGTAACAGTAAAGTGAGGTCATCATGTCTTTCAAGTTTCTTCCCACCGATGTCACGGGTGAAATCGAAATTTACCGCTTTGGCACTTTCTATCGATTGACCAGTGTCATGTATGCATCGGGCCTGCAAAACACGGACCTGGACCATGGCCTGGACGAATTCCTGCCCACAACCATCAGCGATGCCGAATTCGGTGCGGCCATCCGCCGCTGCCACGACGCCACCCGGTTCGAGGACTGGAACACACTGCCCATGGGAGACGCGGCAAAGGCAGAAATCCGCGAGTGGAAGAAAAAATTGATCCTGTGGAAACACAAGGCGCTGGAAATGACGGGTTGCAAAAACCTGGACGAACTCTATGAGGACGCCCGCTATTCCAGCAGCAGCCGCACCAAGGACATGTATGCCTTCCTCAATAGCAGCCGGGATAAGCCAACTGAATTCTCCTTGATTCCCGGCCATTTTTCCGACTACCGCGAGTTTATCGTCAAGCAACCCGCCAGCGACGAAATGCTGGGGCAAGCCGCAAGAATGGCACTCGATGCCGGGGTACGAAACGCCTTGCCGCCACCGCGCGTGCGGCGCGGGTCAATATAGTCGTCGCCTCATTCAAATAGTTATCGGCTGAATATCCAGCGCGCGAATGCGAACAGTAAAGTGAGAACCCGCCAGCGACGAAATGCTGGGGCAAGCTGCAAGGGCGGCACTCGATGCCGGGGTACGAAATGCCCAGCCGCCGCCTGAACGAGTCACGTATCACGTTCGGGATTGAGGCTCACGGCCTCGATATGTGACCTGTTGCGCGAGGCATGCTCGGCCAAATACTCGAACAGTTCCCGCAAGTCCTCGATGGCGCTGGGCCGCCAGTCGATCTCATGGGGCATCGCGCAATTCCTGGTAGCGGGCCTGCAAGATCTGCCGCAACTGCTCCGTGCTCATGCCGGGTTGCTTGTCGGCACGGGATGCCGCCACCCTCGCCCTCACCCAGTCGTCGTACTCGGCCTGGGCCAGCTCCTCATTGGCAAAGCGCTGCAACAGCTCAGCCTTGGCCTGATTGCTGCTGGGCAGAATGCGCGGCAGGGCTTCGGCCAACTCGCGCAGGAAGTTGGCGTTCTCGTAGTGGGTTGCGGTGGTGGTCATGCGACTGCCTCCAATCGTTGCTGGTTTGCGGCCTCCAGTGCCTCTTGCCGGGTACTCTTGTGCCGCCTGTATTTTCCTTGATGATCACATGCCTCTGACTGTCCGCGCCACGCAGTCGGCCGCGTGACCCGCCTTGCGGGGCTGGCCTGCCCGATCTGGCTGGGCTCAAAGCGGACTTCCTGCTTTATCGAGGCCGGTTTCGTCGCCGTCTTGCGTTGGCGACCAGAGCCTTCCTCTCCACAGACTGACTGATTCACCACGGCGGCAGCTCAGACTCGCCCCCCCGTTGGACAACGGCGATCGCCCGCGCGCGGCGGATGCACAATGGCGCCTGCCCGGCAAGCGCCCCAGCACGCGCCCTTGCGCGCAGCCCGGGCCGGCTCCCTGCATTTGTCATTTCAGCCCACCGCAACCCACGTTCCTCCCATGGCCACCATTGTCCAAAACCTGCCCACCGGCGAGAAAGTCGGTATCGCCTTCTCCGGCGGCCTCGATACCAGCGCCGCCCTGCACTGGATGAAGCGCAAGGGCGCTCTGCCCTATGCCTATACCGCGAACCTGGGTCAGCCCGACGAGACCGACTACGACGCGATCCCGCGCAAGGCGATGGAATACGGCGCGGAAAAGGCCCGCCTGGTCGATTGCCGCACGCAGCTGGCCCACGAAGGCCTTGCCGCGCTGCAAGCCGGCGCCTTCCATATCTCCACCGCGGGCCTGACCTACTTCAACACCACGCCGCTGGGGCGTGCCGTCACGGGCACCATGCTCGTGGCCGCGATGCAGCAGGACGGGGTCGGCATCTGGGGCGACGGTTCGACCTTCAAGGGCAACGACATCGAGCGCTTCTACCGCTACGGCCTGCTGACCAACCCGGCGCTCAAGATATACAAGCCCTGGCTGGACCCGCTGTTCATCGCCGAACTCGGCGGCCGCGCGGAAATGTCGGCGTTCATGGCGCAGGCCGGTTTCGGCTACAAGATGAGCGCCGAAAAAGCCTATAGCACCGACAGCAACCTGCTGGGCGCCACGCACGAGGCCAAGGATCTGGAGTTCCTGAGCAGCGGCATCCGCATCGTCAATCCGATCATGGGGGTGGCGTTCTGGAAGGACGAGGTCGAGGTTCGGCGCGAGGAAGTGTCGGTGCGCTTTGACGCGGGCCGGCCCGTGGCGCTGAACGGCGTGGAGTTCAGCGACCCCGTGGAACTGATTCTGCAAGCCAACCGCATCGGCGGCCGCCATGGCCTGGGAATGAGCGATCAGATCGAGAACCGCATCATCGAGGCGAAGAGCCGCGGCATCTACGAGGCCCCGGGGCTGGCGCTGCTGCACATCGCCTACGAGCGCCTGGTGACCGGAATCCACAACGAAGACAGCATCGAGCAATACCGCATGAACGGCCTGAAGCTCGGCCGCCTGCTCTACCAGGGCCGCTGGTTCGACCCGCAGGCGATCATGCTGCGCGAGGCCGCGCAGCGCTGGGTGGCGAGCGCCGTCACCGGCACCGTGACGCTGGAATTGCGCCGGGGCAACGACTACTCGCTGCTCGACACCGAAGGCCCCAACCTGAGCTACGCGCCCGAGCGCCTGTCGATGGAAAAGGTGCAGGACGCGCCGTTCTCGCCGCTGGACCGCATCGGCCAGCTGACCATGCGCAATCTGGACATTGCGGACACCCGCGAGAAACTCGGCGTGTACGCGCGCGCCGGTCTGTTGTCGCTGGGCGGCCATGCCGCTTTGGCCCAGTTGGACGGCGACCGCCTGCAAGGGCCGCCGCCGGGGTCCGCCTGAAACGGCGGCCGCGCCTGGAGATCACCGTGCCCCGCATTGCCCACCCACGCCCCCGGCTGGTCGAAGTTTCCGCAGCCCGGCCCGAGCCACCGCCCGCAGACGCAGGGCGCACCCCGCGCAACCTGTATGCGCGTGCGCATGAGGCCATCGAGGCCTGCCTGGTGACCTGCGAGTTGCAGCCCGGCCGCCACCTGGCAACGCAGGAGCTCAGGGACCTGGTGCAACTCGGCCGCACCCCCGTGCATCAGGCGGTCACGCGCCTGGCCGAGGACACGCTCTTGCGCGTGCATCCGCGCCGTGGCTTGCAGGTGGCGCCGATCGACCTTGCGCGCGAGCGCGCCCTGCTGCGCTTGCGCCGCGACATGGAGCGTTTCGTGATCCGGCTCGCGGCCGAGAAGTCGGGCTCGTCGCACCGCAATCAGATGCTGCACATCAAGCGCCATCTGCGCGAGAACCAGGCGGGAATGACGATCGACGCCTTCAACGTGATCGACCGGCGCCTCGACCGCCTGTTCCTGGCCGCCGCCGGGGAGCCCTTCGTCGAGAACACCCTGCGGCCCTTGCACACCATCTTTCGCCGGATCGGCTGGCTGTACCACAGCAAGGTTGCGTCCGGCAGCAGCGTGACCAAGACCGTGGACGTGCACCTCGCGCTGATCGACGCCGTCGCGAACTGCCACGTGGAGCAGGCGCTCAGGGCGTCGGACGAGCTCATCGGCTTCGTGGACAGCATGTTCGACGTGCTCGAGCGCGAGATCGATCCGGTGCTCCTCGATTGCAGCCTGGGCGATTTCGACGGCCTCTGAAGCTTCTTCCGAGGCATCTTCGGCGCGCCCACACCGGCTCGGGTCGCGCCCGTTGCACGCGCCGGGGGCCGCGTGCAGCGCGCCGGAAAACCGTGATATGTCAGAGACCTTACTGTGCCTGTGGTCTTGAACGTTCATTCCAGGAAAGCGGATTTTTCACCGGGGATGGAGGAAATCCCTAGTCGTTTTTTCTGAAATACCACGACATACTACGTGCATCCGGACCCGTTGCCGGACGGCCGGGCCGACAGGGCGCCCAAGTCACCGGCCCATGCCAGCTCGCGGCGCAGACAGAACTTAAGCTCAGGAGACCTGCCCATGCATACCCGCCCCATCCCGTCCCGTCGCCACGCGCTGACCTGGACCCTCGCCGCCGCCGCTGCGGCACTGCTCGCGGCGGGCCCGCCCGGGGTGGCCCGGGCGCAGGCCCGGCAGACGCTCAGCTTTGCCGCCGTCACGTTCAGCGAGGCCGGCCGGGGCGAGCGCCTGAGGGCCTGGGTCGGGAAGTTCAACCAGAGCCAGACGGCGGTCGAAATCCAGCCGATCTCCATCCCCTTCGGGAGCTTTGCGAAGACGGTGTTCACGCAAATGGGCGGCGGCGCGGGGCCGGATCTGGTGCGCATGGACGTGATCGACTACTACGCGGCGGTGCAGGCCCGGCGCGTCCTCGCGCTCGACGAACTGGTCAAAGGGGGGAACTACCGGTTCACGGAGTCGGACAAGTACATGACCATTGGCGGCAAGCGGTACGGCGTGCCGTTCGAGATCAGCAACTACGTGCTGCTGTACAACCCGGCGCTGCTCAGGGGCGGCAAGCCGCCGGCGAATTTCGACGAATTCCTCGCCAGCGCCAAGGCCGCTACCGGCAACGGCGTCTACGGCTACGCGTACCGCGCCACGATGGCCGAGGGCACGGGCTTCTGGCAGGACCTGTGCAGCTTCGTCTACGGCTTTGGCGGCCGCTGGAGCAACGCGCAGGGCCAGCTGACGCTGAACGACCCCAAGGTGATCGAGGGCGTGGCCGCGTACAAGAAGGTCTACGACGCGGGCGTGATCCCCAAGGGGACGGACGCCGCCACGTACCGCCGCATGTTCTGGGAGCGCAAGCTGGCGATGGAGGTGGACAACGGCGGCGTGGCGGGCATCTTCAACCAGCAGGCGCCGGGGTTGGTGTTTGCCGCCGCGCCGGCGCCGTTTCCGACCCGGGCGCAGGGCATGGTGCTGACGGCGCTCACGATCAACGCCAACACCCGCAACAAGGCGGGCGCAGAGGCCTTCGTCCAATGGACGCTGCAACCCGAAAACCAGAAGGAACTGCAAGACCTGCTGGGCGCCAGCAGCGTGGCCACCGTCGTCGAGCGCAGCCCGGAGGATCTGGCGCGCAAGCCCTGGCTGAAGGTGTTCGACGAGCAGGCCCCGCACGGCATCCCGCACGTGGTCGCGGGCCTGGAGGCGAAGACGCCGGAGATCCAGCAGATCGTGCTCGAGCAGGTGCTCAAGGTCTTGCAGGGCGGCATGGACCCGAAGAAGGCCATGGACGACGCGCAACGTCTGGTCTCGTCGCGCGTGCTGCGCAAGTAAGACTCCCCCATGCGCGTTGCCTCATCGCCTCCCCAGGCCGGGTGGGACTGGACGCCCTACTGGTTCGCCGCGCCGGTGGCCCTGTATCTGCTGCTGTTCCAGGGCTATCCGCTGGTGCAGGAGCTGTATCTGAGCTTCACCTCGACGGCCTTGCTCGCGCCCGACCAGCACACGTTCGTCGGGCTGCAAAACTACGCCGACCTGTTCACGCAGGAGGACTTCCACCAGGTCCTGCTGACCACCGCGACCTACACGCTGGTCTGCGTGGTCGCGGCGATCGCGCTGGGCCTGGGCGCGGCGCTGCTGCTCGACGCGCCGTTTCGCGGTCGCGGCCTGGCGCGGGCGCTGGTGACGATTCCATGGGCCGCGCCGCCGGTGGCCGTGGCGCTGATCTTCGTCTGGATCTACAACGGCCAGTACGGCATCTTCAACCACCTGCTGGGCGCGCTCGGCGGCGCAGCCGGCCTGGAGAGCTGGCTCGACAGCCCGGCGCGCGCCCTGCCCGCGGTGCTGCTCACGACCGTCTGGCAGATCTTCCCGTTCGCCGCCGTGGTGATCCTCGCCGCGTTGCAGGGTGTTTCGCCGGAATTGCGCGAGGCCGCGGTCATCGACGGCGCCGACCGCTTGAGCGTGTTTCGCGCCGTGGTCTGGCCGACCATACAACCCTCGGTGGCGCTGCTCGCGCTGTTCCTGAGCATTTGGTCCCTGCGCCGCTTCGACCTGATCTGGCTGATGACGCAGGGCGGCCCGATCGGCTCGACGAACACCCTGGTGATCGAGTTGTACCGGCGCGCCTTCGTCTACCGCGACCTGGGGCAGGGCGCGGCGGTCGGCATGGTGGGGCTGTCCATGGCGCTGCTGATTACCGTGGTCTATTTCCGCTACACACAGCGCGCCGAACGCGCCAAGGGGCAGCGATGAGCCGCACACTGTCCTGGAGCCACGCGCTGCGCATGCTGCTGGTGCTGGCACTGCTGGGCCTGGCCGCGTTCCCGCTGTACTGGATGCTGGTCACCTCGCTGACCGCGTCGCCGGACCTGTTCGCGGACCGGCCGCAGCTGCTGCCGGACGGGGCGCAGTGGTTGGTCTACGGCCATGCGTTCGAGACCACGGCGGTCGCGACCTGGCTGAAGAACAGCGCCATCGTCGCGTTCGGCACGGCGGCGCTGAGCATTGCGCTGGCGATCTTTCCGGCGTACGTGCTCTCGCGCTACCGCCTGCGGGCGGTGGCCATCCTGGGGGTGGCGTTGTTCGTCACGCAGATGCTGCCCGAGGCCATGCTGGTGGTTCCGCTGTACGCGATCTTCGGCCAGCTGGGCCTGCTCGACAGCCTGAGCGGCCTGATCCTGGCGAACACCGCGTTCACCGTGCCGGTGATCACGCTGATCCTCAAGGGCGCGGTCGATGGCGTGCCCATGGACATCGAGGAGGCCGCGACCATCGACGGCTGCTCGCGCTTCGGCGTCGTGCTCAGCGTGGTGCTGCCGCTGGTCGCGCCGAGCCTGGCGGCGGCGGCCGTGATCGCGTTCTTCCACGGCTGGAACGAATACGTGTTCGCCCAGACGCTGATCAGCGACCAGGGTTTGCAGACGGCGTCGGTCGGCCTGGCCGGCTTCGTCGGCGAGCTCAGCACCCCCATGCACACCGTGATGGCCATCGGGCTGATGTACACGCTGCCCGCGGTCGTCTTCTATCTTTTCGTGCAGCGCTACGTCGTCTCCGGAATGACCGCCGGCAGCGTCAAGGGCTGACCCTTTCGCGGACACCTCGCACCATGGCATCCATCTCCCTTCAGGGCGTGACCAAGCTATTCGGCGGCAAAAAAGTCGCCGACCGGATCACGCTCGACGTCGCCGACCGCGAATTCCTGGTGCTGCTCGGCCCCTCGGGCTGCGGCAAGTCCACGCTGCTGCGCATGCTCGCGGGTCTGGAGCAGGTCACGAGCGGCGAAATCCACGTCGGCGCGCGGCGCGTCGATACCCTGCCGCCGAGCGCGCGCGACATGGCCTTCGTGTTCCAGTCCTACGCGCTGTACCCGCATATGACGGTGCGGCGCAACATCACCTTTCCGCTGATCATGCGCGCGCACCGCTGGTGGTTCCACCTGCCGCTCATCGGCGGCCTGGCCAAGCGGCGCATCGAGCAGCAGCCGGCGGTGCGCGCGCTGGTCGAGCGCACGGCCAAGACGCTGGCGTTGACCGAGATGCTGGAGCAGTACCCGCGCACCCTGTCGGGCGGGCAGCGCCAGCGCGTGGCGCTCGGGCGCGCCATGGTGCGCCAGCCCGACGTGTTCCTCATGGACGAACCGCTGTCCAACCTCGACGCCAAGCTGCGCAGCTCGATGCGCGCCGAGATCATCAAGCTGCACCGCGAAGTGGGTGGCACCTTCGTCTACGTGACGCATGACCAGATCGAGGCCATGACCATGGGCACGCGCATCGCGCTCATGCGCGACGGCGTGGTGCAGCAGTTCGGCACGCCGCGCGACATCTACACCGACCCGGCGAATACCTTCGTGGCCCGCTTCATCGGCACGCCGCCGATGAACCTGATCGAGGCGCGCATCGATCCGCAGCGCGGCCTGCTGCTGGGCCCGCTGGTGCTGCCGCTGCCCGCGCAGCTGGCCGCGCTGGCGCCCCGGGCCGCGTGCGACGTGCTGCTCGGCATCCGCCCGCATGCGCTGGGGCTGAGCCAGGGCCAGGGCCAGGGCAGCGGCGCGCTCGCGGGCCAGGTGGTGCTCGTCGAGCACGTCGGCGCCGAGTCCATCGTCAGCGTGCGCCTCGACCATGCCCGCACGGCGCACCACGGCGAGGACAGCGACGGCGGCGGCGGCGACGGCAGCGCCGAAGTGATGGCCGTGCTCCAGGGCTACAGCGAGCTGTGCGCCGGCCAGTCCGTGCACCTGGTGCCCGACCTCGCCGAGGCCGTGCTGTTCGCGCGCGACGGCCAGCGCATCCGCGCGAGCTGATCCCTGCCATTGACCACACATCCTCCGACCCGGATCCCCGCCATGAGAACCATCAAGATCGCATTCCACGGCGCGAACGCCGCCAACTTCCGCCAGGGTTTCGAGACCCTGATCGACCCGCAGCACCAAATCGTCGATCTGAGCGACGCCCTGGACGCCCCCGGCGAGCGCGCGCATTACGCGAGCGCCGAGGTCATCGTCGGCGTCGCGCTCAACCGCGGGTTGCCGACGCCGCGCAACGTGCGCCTGTTCCATGCCCCGGCTGCCGGTACCGACGCCATAGACACGGCCCTGCTGCCGTCCGGTGCGGTGCTGTGCAACTGCTTTGGCCACGAGCAGGCCATCGCCGAATACGTGATGGCGGCGCTGTTGCAGCGCCACGTCCCGCTGGCGCAGGCCGACGCCGATTTGCGCCAGCAGCGCTGGACCTGGTGGGCCGGCCGGCCCAGCGCCCTGCGCAGCGAACTCGGGACGCAGACCCTGGGGCTGCTGGGCTTTGGCCACATTGCCCAGGCCATCCTGGCCCGGGCCAAGGCCTTCGGCATGCGCACCACGGTGGCCAACCGCAGCCCCGTCGCCGACGAGCGCGTGGCGCAGGCGTTTATGCTGGAGCAGCTGCCGGCCTTCATGGCCTCGGCCGACGCCATCGTGGTCTCGCTGCCGTTGACGGCGCAGACCACCGGCATCGTCGGGGCCGAAGCCTTGGCCGCGATGCGGCCCGGGGCGCTGATCCTGAACGTCGGGCGGGGCCCGGTGATCGACGAGCAGGCGCTGTTCGACGCCCTGTCGCAGCGGCGCATCGGCGGCGCCATCATCGACACCTGGTACCGCTACCCGACACCCGGGCAAGCCGAGTGCACGCCGTCGTCCCCGGGCTTGGACTTTGCGTCGCTGCCAAACCTGCTCATGACCCCGCACATGTCCGGCTGGACCACCGGCACCGTGCGCCGGCGCCAGGAAACCATCGCCGAAAACATCCGGCGCTGGATCGACGGCGCGCCACTCATGAACCGGGTGTGACGCGCCCCCGCCCGCGCATTCTTCATCCTGATTCCCGGAGGACGACATGACCGAACGCTATCTGGCCCTGGTGCTGCACGCACCCACCGACCTGCGCCTGGAGGTGCGAGAGCTCGAAGGCATCGGCCCCGGCCAGGTGCTGGTGCGCGTGGGAATGGGCGGCATCTGCGGCTCCGATCTGCACTACTTCCACCAGGGGGGCTTTGGCGCCATCCGCATCCGCGAGCCCATGGCGCTGGGGCACGAGGTGGCCGGCACGGTGGCCGCCGTGGCGCCCGACGTGGACGCGGTGCAGGTGGGCGACCGCGTGGCGGTGAACCCCAGCCTGCCCTGCGGGAGTTGCCGCTACTGCCTCGAAGGCTGGCCGAACCAATGCCTGGACATGCGCTACTTCGGCAGCGCAATGCGCAACCCCCATGTCCAGGGGGCGTTCCGCAGACTGCTGGTCTGCGAGGCGCGGCAATGCGCCAAGGTCGCGCCCGGCATTTCCCTGTCCCTGGCCGCGCTCGCCGAGCCCTTCTCGGTGGCGCTGCACGCGGTGGCGCGCGCGGGCTCGCTGCTCGGCAAGCGGGTGCTGGTGTCCGGCTGTGGCCCGATCGGCGCAATGGTCGTCGCCGCCGCGCGCCTGCACGGCGCGGCCGAAATCATCGCCACCGACGTGGTTGACGAACCGCTGGCGGTGGTCCGGGCCATGGGGGCCGATACGACGATCAACGTCGCAACGGCGGCAGACTGGACGCAGCGCTACGCCGCCGAAAAGGGGCAGATCGACGCGATGTTCGAATGCTCGGGCAACGAGCGCGCGCTGCGCAGCGGGCTGGAGACCATGCGCCCGCGCGGTGTGGTGGTCCAACTGGGGCTGGGCGGGGACGTCAGCGTGCCGCAGAACCTCATCGTGGCCAAGGAACTGCTCGTGATGGGCTCCTTCCGCTTCCACGCCGAGTTCGCGCTCGCGGTGCAACTCATCAACGCCCGGCGCGTCGATCTGTCGCCGGTCATCACCCGCGCGTTCGCCATGGACCAGGCGGTCCAGGCCTTTGCACTGGCCAGCGACCGCAAGCGGGCGATGAAGGTGTTGATCGATTTCGAGGCCGAGGCCGGGGCCGGGGCCCGAACCGCAGCGCAGGCCGGTGACCCGGCATGATGCCGGCGCTGTCCCATCCATTCTTCCTCCGACCATGACCCCCTGCCCACACCCCTGCGTTGCTGCCGCGCTGATCGCTGCGCGGCGTTCCGGCCAACCGGCCCCGGCCTCGGACCTGGCGCACGTGCTCCGCAGCGACGACCAGGCCTACGCGATCCAGGACGCCGTGGCCCAGGCGCTGGGATGGTTTGACGGCGGCCCGCCGCGCCACTGGAAGTCGGGCGGCGCAGCGCGGACCGCGGCGCTGACGCACGCGGCGCTGCCGGCCGCGGGCGTGCGCACGGCGGGGCAATCCCTGGCGGACCTGCGCTGGCACCAGCCGGCCGTCGAGGCCGAGATTGCCCTGCGCCTGGCGCGGGACGTGACGCCCGCACAGGCGCAGCAGCT